>NZ_JAKJSP010000041.1:0-65314 GCF_050337085.1 Photobacterium sagamiensis
TTGCGGGGCGTTTACCTTGCAGATTTAAGTTAGTAAGCTGTTGTTCATAAAGATAATTGGCGCGAAATTGCTGTTCGGCATTCATGATAAATACTCCGTAGTGATTGGAGTATTAAGGGTAGTTTGAGGAGTATTTTCGCTTCACTCTGCCGCGCAGCGGCTTCGTTCAACAAAGCAATCAAGGTGATACGTTACACTCGGCAGTTTTGGTCTGAAGCTCGATGCGCCTTGCTAATTTAGTGGACGTACACCTTATTGCAGGCGTTATGTTTTTGGGGGAAGTTTAACCGATGATTAAATATTCTGATCTTCAGTCAGCTGATATAGCTGACGCTTTAGGTGAGTCATTTGACTTTGAATTGTGTCGAGCCAATGACGACTCTTCTTGGATAAAATTAGATCCTAATTTACCTTTCACTGTTTTGGCTGGCGAAGGATCTGGTGGTGTTTTTCTCGCATATGGAAATTTAGAACTGGAAAAACGACCGATACTCTTCGCTTCTTCTGAGGGACAAGCGGGCAAAGTTGCAAACAATCTACCGGAATTTCTAGCTTTGCTGATGGCTATTCCCTATTGGTTTGATTTGCTGAAGTTTTCGGGTAACGGTGATTTATCAGAAATGCGTAAAACAGCATTGTTCATGGAGCCGAAATATTGTGAGGACTATCCTGAATCATCTGAGGCAAGAGAACTGATTCAAAGTCACCTGGCACTTCCTGAAATTGAAGATCCTATTGCGGTGCTTCATGCTTGTGTTAATTCTACGGATTGCACTGTTGTTGCTGATGATGGATGGAAATATGAAACATTATTTAATAGTTTCGTTTCATCAGACAACAAAAGTTGGTCGTAAAAAAACATATAAAACAATCAAGGTGATGCCTTACACTCGGCATTTTTGGTTTGAAGTTCGGTGCGCTTGGTTGGTTCAACGAGGCACACCTTATTGTAGGCGTTATATACTCTTTCCTTTGTATCCCTCAAGATACGGTGCTATAGTTTGCTCATGGTAAAGCTATAGAGGTTCATATGCCAGAAATTGATGTATTGCTGGGCCTTTCGTTCTGCATGTACTTCTTCGATAACAAGCAGCACAAACTCCCTCACGTTCATGTGAAATATGGTGGTTATGAACTTATCGTAGCGATTGAAACTGCTGAAAGTTTAGAAGGTTACCTTCCAAATAAGCAGCGAAAACGAGCAGAAACGCACATTGCAGATAATCGTGAAAAACTCATGCAAATGTGGGCGAAAGCAGTCAACGGTGAAAACCCAGGTAAGCTATAGGTGACGTATGCTAAAAGTAATTGATGTTGATTGGTTAGAAGGCTTCAAGCTTGAGTTAACGTTTAGCGATGGTTTTTGTGGTGAAGTTGACCTTGAAGAGATTTTCCAGAAGCCAGCTTTTAAAACAGTAAGCGACTTCAAACGTTTCGCCCTGCGCAATGATGGTTCATTAGATTGGGAAGGTATTGATTTACCTGCGAGTGTTTTGCGTGAGCTAGCTATTGGTAGTTATGTTGATAATCCATTGAACCTCATAAATGTTCAAGAGATGGAGCAAATCATTAAACAGGCAGCTTGGGACTCAATGAAAGAAGGGCGAGTTGATATTCTTCAGGCGGCTATTCGCTCGTATGTTGAGTTTTTTGGTCATAGTCAGGTTGTTGAACGAGCCGGTATAAAAAGTCGTACAAGTGCGTATAAGTCACTAAAACCTGAGACATCGCCAAACTTTGGTACTTTGGTACAGCTTGGACATGCGGTGATTGAGATTGCTCAAGATCAGGCGAATTCCGCAAAAGCTAATCGTATATAACAAAACAATCAAGGTGATGCGTTACACTCGGCGGTTTTGGTTTGAAGTTAGGTGTGCTTGGCAAGTTCAGTGTCGGCACACCTTATTGTAGGCGTTATATTTGCGTCGAAATTCAAGGATGAAAAATATGTCAAAGTTAGTTGGAAATGTAGCTAGTTGTCTATGTGGCAACGTAAAAATACGAGTAGCTAACATCGACCCTAAGTTCACTGTTTGTCATTGTTCTTCATGTCGTAAATGGGGTGGTGGTCCTTTGTTTATGGCATCGTGTGGCACAGACGTTGAATTTGAGGGAAAGGAGTTAGTTAAAGAGTACGACTCATCGGCTTGGGCTACTCGTGGTTTCTGTACTAATTGCGGTACACATTTATTTAGCCGCTTCAAGAAAACAAATAGCTATAATATGCCAGTTGGTCTATTTCCAAACACGGAAGGATTGGAAATGAGCATGCAGTATTTCAGCGATCTTAGACCTGAATATTACTGTTTTTCCAACAATACACCGGAGATGACTGAAGCAGAGATCTTTGCTCATTTTGCTTCAGAGGTTTAGGAAAATATAATCGGGTAGCCGAGGGTTTCTAGCCCTCAGCCCCCACAACACCCTGCATGCGGATCCGCACAGGGCGTTTCCCAAAGATGTTTAAAGAAAGTTGGCCGATTAGCTCCTACTTTCTCCAATGCTGGCTACTGTATTATCAACGCCCCCATGCCTAAAGTCCGGTCGGATATAGCATGTTGAGTTGCACAGACTCCTCATTGAYCTYTAGGTTCAGGCCTTCACCGTGTCCCAACCATTACGATGGGCRTTTGGCTACTATGCCGTCTGCTGACTTCTGCTTAATCACCTATGCGAGTTACCCCGCAAGGCGCTATCGTTGTTCATCTGTTTCGCTCGAMCAAGTTGATGAAACTTGYTCGCCAGGCCTGTTGAACCAGRGGCCAAGCTGGTTAGGTAAACGAYCGCTTGTTAAGCAGATCTCCCCAGATAAGGACATGSACTTTCACTRCGCAACTGCATCATTTACGGTGRTCATTAAATCACTCGGCTTCGTCGTCTTGTGCCAACTCGCCTCTGACCTACGCCTCATATGATGTTCTTGTTCATCAGCTCGTAGTTTTGCTAGTGGCTTCCTTCAGACCGTTCCTCGCGGAAAAGCCCTTGCCATTCGCTAGTAGTTAACATCTAATAATCAATAGGTTATTAGACGGTGATTTTCCTACAGAGGACTTTCACCTCATTAGTTCATGCCCATGCTGGGCGTACACAATGCAATCAAGGTGATGCGTTTTACTCGGCATTTTTGGTTTGAAGTTCGATGCGCTTTGTTGGTTCATCGTGGCACACCTTATTGCGGGCGTTATATTTTTATACAACATTCGTGCCTTTTTATGCGATAGTTGCATATTAATCAACAAGGAGGTTGTTTGTATGGATGCTAGTTTGCTAGGTATTTTCGTCACAGTGGCGATTGCTCATTTTTTAGCTCTTCTAAGTCCTGGTCCTGATTTTGTCATCGTTGTAAAAAGTGCTATTCGAAATAGTGGGAAAAATGCTTTAGGTGTGGCTTTCGGGATTGCTACTGCAAATGCAGTGTATATAGGTTTGTGCTTAATCGGCGTTGGGTCAATTTTAGCGGCTTCAGTTCCTATAATGATCACACTTAAAGTCATTGGCGGCTTGTTTCTTATTTACCTTGCTGTACAAGCAATACGAGCGAGAAAGAGTGCATATGAAAATATCAATATTGCAGAGTCCAAAATATCTCACCAGACCACTTTTATCAGGGAGTTCATCACAGGCTTTATGTCTGGGATCCTAAACCCTAAAAATCTATTATTCTATTTGAGCCTTTTCACTGTGGTGTTAACCAATGATGTAGGCTTTTCTTTTAAGTTAGGTTTAGGTATTTGGATGACGTTGGTCGTGTTTATTTGGGATGCTGCAATTATTTCTCTACTTTCTACACCAAAAGTAAGAGGACAGTTTACTCGAATTGCGTATTACATTGATAAAGTGACAGGTGTTATGCTAGGGCTAATAGGCTTTACTATCGTCAAATCGGCAATCATACGTCAGTAAAAATATAAACAAAGCAATCAAGGTGATGCGTTACACTCGGCGGTTTTGGTATGGGGTTCAGTGTGCTTTACAGGTTCAGTAGGGCACACCTTATTGCAGGCGTTATGCATGTTTTTTGTTTTTAAAATAGATGCCTTCGCGTCGGGTGTAAGTTTCGCGTTGAATGAGCCTTTGTCTCTTCAACCAATTGGTTTGCACATTTTAACCGTTTTACTCTTTCAAGGGGATGGGTTTTTATAACCTTTGAAATAAGATCACAAAATGTTAAAAGGAAGAAAAATGAAAATCACCATAATTGGAGCTGGCAATGCTGGTTCTGCTTGTGCGTTTATGGCTGCTGAGGCAGGACATAAAGTAAGATTATTGAAGACTTCGAACCATATTACTCATGATGAGCATTTTGAAGCGATGGTCAGCAATAAGGGAATATATTGTATCGATAACACAAAAAAAGGGCATTTTACTGATAGTGCTGATGATGCCGAAAAAACCTTTCAACCATTGGAATTGATTACTCGAGACCCTAAAGAAGCGATTGAGGGGGCGGATGTAGTAATGGTTTTTATTCAAACCACATACCATCGGGATTTAGCTGAAAGAATCGCAAAATATTTTAAGGATGGTCAACTGGTTATCTTAATTCCAGGATATGCAGGCAGTATATTCTATAATAAATTTTGCGATAACAATCCAATATTTGCAGAAGGAGAATCTACCCCTAATGACGCAAGAGTGGTTGAACCTGGTACAGTGAAAGTCTTATTTAAGAATGTCAGAAATTCGCTGTCATTTTTTCCCGCCGCAAGAACGGCAGAAGGAATGGTCGTTGCATCCCGGTTGTTTCCTGCCTACAACATTGAAATGAACAGCGTGCGAAAACATATATTCGAATCGGCACTTCATAATCCCAATATCATTGTTCACACAGTGGGGCTGTATGTTATGTATCCAATGCTTGAGTATTGTGCAAAACATCATCCTGATGAAATTCCATATATGTACAGGGACGCACTTTCAACTGAAATGGCATGGCTGATGATAGAAAAATTGGACGCGGAAAAAATGGCGGTTTTAAGTGCTTTAGGATGTGAACCAATTCCTTATCTAAAAGCATGTTTATTTAGAAATGAAGAAGATCTTAAGCAAGACCCTAGAGAAGTTTTTGAAAGCTATAAAATCTCATCACCTCCAGGCCCTTATAGTTTCGATAATAGGTACATAACTGAGGATGTTCCTATGGGGCTAGTTTTATTATCATCATTAGGTGAAAAATTAGGTATTAGCATGCCTGAGTGTAATCGTTTGATCGAGATGTGCGGCGGAATTTTAGCAAGAGATTTTTATGAAGAAGGCAGAACGTTAGCTTCGTTAGGGTTAGGTGAACTAACAAGGGAGGATTTATTACATTTTGTAGAAATATAAAAAGTCGTGAACGACCGTTTTAGCTGTTCCAGTGTTAGTACAGAGCATTAAATTTTAAGCTTTGAAGGAAGTTTTTTATCCTGTGTTTGAGTTAATGTAAAACAAGAAAATTAAAGGACTGACAGCCAAAAGAGCAGGACAGCCATAACTTTTTGACACCTCTTCAGTCAGAAACGGAGCAACAAGAGCAAAATTCAAAGGGCAATGCTCCGCGGCTGATTGGGGCGTTATGTTTTATTCGACTATGGTGTGCTATCTAATAGAAATGGACGCTAGTGGTATTCCCAATTCACCATTGATTGAAATTGGTTGGCGTTTATCAACAGAACACTGGGGCTTAGGTTATGCGCCTGAAGCAGCAAACGTGGCATTAGCGTTTGCATTTGAAAAGCTATCATTGTGTGAGGTTTATGCCTTTACAGCCTTACCAAATGAGCCATCTCAACGGGTAATGACCAAAATTGGAATGGACAACATAAATCAAGACTTCAATCACCCTAAGCTACCGCCTGGGCATGTATTAGAGCGTCATTGTTTGTATAAAATAACGAAAGAGCAGTGGCTGGAAAAATCCACTTAACAGGGCGTTAGGCTTCGATTTTATATGGATTTCACATGAATAATAACACACCCGTTCTATATATCTTTTCTGGGTTACCTGCAGTTGGAAAGACCACTTTAGCTCAAATGTTAGCTAGACATACTAAAGCGTTATATTTACGTATTGATACTGTGGAACAAGGGCTAAGGGATTTATGTAATGTTCACGTTCAAGGCGAAGGATACAGGCTCTCATATCGTGTTGCGGATGACAATTTGCGGTTAGGAAACGATGTTATTGCAGACTCGTGTAACCCCATTGAATTAACACGCAAAGAGTGGCAACAGGTTGCGAAAGACTCAAAAGCGATATTTGTCGATATTGAAGTTATCTGTTCAAATGTTACAGAGCATAGAGATAGAGCTGAGACCAGAGACTGCACCATTAAAGGTTTAGTTTTACCTAAATGGGAACAGATTAAGTCACGAGAATACCACAATTGGTCAGATAACATTATTCAGATAGACACAGCGAACAAAAGTCAGGAAACAGCCTTCCAAGAACTACTGCAAAAAATCGAACGATATAAACCAAGACAACGAACAAAAACATCAAGTTGATGCGTGTTCTCAATGCTGTTCATTGGCAAATGAGCATTATCAAATCATGAGTATTAACAGTAAGGTTAAAATGGAAATAGTACTAATCCGACATGGTAAACCTACTGGTGCAACTAACCCTAAATTAACGGCAACAGGATTTGCACGTTGGGTCAGAAATTATAATCGCTCTAAAGTAACTCATGCAGCATAAGAAAATAGCAGTCTTTGGTCATGGTTTGACAAATAAATATGTCGCTAAAGAGCTCGTGAAGCTAGGTTGGTGTTGTTCTGAAAAAGGCAAATCGTACTGGGGAGTTACCAAGTTAAGTACAGAGCTGGCTTGACATGTTTTGACCTGACAGTCACCAATTCTCAATTGGTGACTGTCTGAACAAGACTCATGAAATAAATGCAGCTGTAAAACAAAAAGACCTACAGCTAAGTGAAACAAACTATCTTAAAACTCGGCTTCAACTTGGAACCGCATTGGTTCGTGAGTGATAGGGTGTTCCAATGTTAACGATTCTGCATGCAGATGTAAGCGACGGGCTTTATGACCGTAAAGGTCGTCACCTGAAATGGGCATGTTCAGTCCTAGCGAATGCGCACAGTGGACACGAAGTTGATGTGTGCGTCCTGTTTTGGGATGCAAATACACTTTCGTCTGCGTGTTGCTTCGCTCGACGACTTGCCATGTTGTTTCGGCGGGTTTGCCATGTTCGTAGCAAACCAACTGGCGTGGTCTGTCGTCTAAATCCCCGCGCATTGGCAAGTTTATAATGCCTTCATCTTGCTCTAATACGCCGTCGATTAAGGCAACGTAGCGTTTTTTTACTGTGCGACTAATAAACTGCTTCTGTAAACTTTTATTCGCTCGCTTGGTCAACGCTATTACCATTAAGCCCGAGGTAGACATATCGAGCCTATGTACGATTAAAGGGCCGGTCGCTTCGGGAAAGCGTTGTTTCATCCGCAGATAGACCGAATCTTCAATCGTTTTCCCTGGTACAGATAGAAACTCTGCAGGTTTATTCACCACGACCATGTCATCATCTTGATAAACAATGTCGATAGTTTTTCCTTCAGCAGGGTTGGTCAACAACGGGTTCTCATCCATTGCGATCCCTTCCAGTATGTGGCCTAAAATTGGCTGGCATTTACTTTTACATGCCGGATAGAAATTTTTGTGTTGTCTGATCTCTGATTTAGGTGGCGCTCCCCACCAGAATTCAGCCATAGCTAACGGCTTCATTCCCCATTTAAAAGCGTAGTGAAGTAATTTTGGCGCTGCGCATTCTCCAGATCCCGCTGGCGGGGTATGGTCTGGGGTGTCGTTGAAAATATCATTTAAGTTTTTCTCGACACCTTCGGCGTTTAGGAAGCGATACTGTTCAAACAATTTCTGCTGCAAAGAGGCCGACAGGACTTTACGTTTACTTCTTAGCAAATCGAGCTCATTAGTAAGCTGAAGAAGGTTTTGGTGAGCCGTCTTAATTCGTTCATCCCAGTGTAGCTTTAAATCTCGTAGCTGGTATTTCTCTTTAATGCTTTCGGTACTTAGCTGCGCTTTAAGCTGTAAAAAATCAGCAGGAGCGAGCTCTGTCGCCCCCGATTCTCTTTGCGCCTTTCTAACTTTTCGCCCTTCAATCATCGTCTCTCGGTGTGATTCGATTTGCACTCGAGCCGCGTCTTTTTCTACGGCTAATGCCATTTTGAATTCGGCGATTTTCGGGTTTGCTTGTAAGTTATTTAGTTGGTTGTTTATTGCATTGACTTCTGATTGTTCAGCAAGAAAGAAGCTGTCTTCAGTCAACATATCAAAGACTGGCGGAACAAATTTAGGGAGCAGATTTTTATCAGCAATTTTTCCTGAAAAAGCAGATAAGTAGCCAATTTCACCACACTTTTTTTGTACCAACAATACACCGAACATTTTACCGATCGCTGTTTCTGTATTACCCGTAAGACCGAAGTTATGCTGCCATTGCGTTTGCGTCTCAAGATGGTGTTGTAGTTCTTTAGCTGCTAACAGACACAGTGGGTGAGGCTCATAATAGAAAGGGAAAGTAAACTGCTCAGGTAAGCGATACGCATCAATCGATTCTTTAAATGGGGTAAAACAATTTTCTTGGGAGTGCATATTCTGATCTATTGTGATGAACGTTAGCCACGAAAGCATAAAGCTTCATTGGCGCTTAAGGAGGTGGGATTTTAACCTTTCAAAATGGAGATATCACTAAGCAATGGGGAATTAATCTTTGTTTTGTCATAGAAGCTAGGAAGTGGACAACTAAAATTGAATACGCTTACCCTTCATTTTAGTACCCGAAATGAAGGGTGTAGTAAAAAAACAACCTAGCAAGTGTATGGTTTAATTGATAATTGCAAGATGTGTCATGTCATTTGCACTATATAAAACCTGTCATGATTATTCACTGATTGCAATCTGACTGCAGCCCCAGCTTTTCGCACGTCGTAACGTGCTATCAGCTTTGATGTAATCGTAGCTGAATTCCTGGTATTCAATGGGTGTAATGCCGACACTGACAGTGATGCTTACTTCATGTCCTGACGCTAATATCAGCGACCAATTTGCAATTTTATCTTTAAGATAAGATGCAATTTCTTCTGCTTGTTTAATGTCGGTTTCAGGTAGTAGCACGCAGAATTCCTTACCACCTAAACGTGCCAGGTGATCCTCTTGACGAGTATGCTCACGTAAGCATTTCGTTAGCATCATTAGCATTTGATCCCCTGCGTGTAACCCATAGCGATCATTAATCGATTTAAAATTATCGATATCGAGTAACAGCATCGAAAAATCGCGCATGTATCGTTGACTGCGTGCTGATTCATTTTGATAGATAGGAAGCAGCCCTTGACGGTTGTGTAACCCTGTCAGGAAATCCGTTGTTGCGGTTAGCTTTACACGTCGGATTGCTTCGTTACGGTGGCGAGCCAGCAAGTAAGCCATGACGAATATAGTGGAATATGCGCTGATGTTTTGTAATGCTTCAGAAATCTGCAGTTGCTTGTCAGAGATACCGGCAACACTTAATACGATATAAAAGCCGCCAAACAACGAACTGTACCACGCGGCATGTTTATGTTGCAGAGCAAAGAAGCAAAGTAGTGGAATAGCCAGGCCGATAGTCGTGCTGATATGGCGGGTATCATCGGCATAAAAACCCATAGTACAGGCGGCCGTCGTAGCGATAATGAAAACCCAGACAAGCAGGAAAGGATTAATCTTATATCGATTAATAATAGTGAGTAAGTAACACAGACACATGCCTGCGATAGCAGAAAAAGTGAAAGATGGCGAAACGTTAGAGACCAAGTAGGTGAAGGCAATAATTGCACATATCATACCGGCGAAAGGGAAAAGTAAGGCTAACTGCTTTTGAAGTGTTTTTTCGCTAAGTTCGATATAGGCATAATTTGAAGATTCAAGCTGACTGCTGTTGATAAATGTAGTCATAGTATTCGCTGACATCCCTGTTACATCATAAGAAACCCTCAATGTGCAACACGGCGCATTGAGGGTGATAGAGTAATCAGAAATGCAGCTCATGTCTAATAAGTTTAAGTAACAAATGTAATTTATTGATTTAAATTATAAATGCTTTAATTAAATCTACGACGACTGTTGGTTGCTCATTCGTGACACCATGTCCCGTTTGCGGAATGACCACAACAGGCACTTCTAAGAATTTACTTAGTTCGATACCGTTTTTTAGCGGGAAAATTTGATCACTGTCCCCCCAGATAATCATGCTTGGCGGTAATTGGCTCGGTGAGTGTTGAGCAATACGTTCGCGCTCATTGGCCAACGTCGTGATAAGTGCCTCCCTTTCAGTTTGCCAGGGTGCAAAATAATTCTGGTAGATCTGATCGGCGATAAAGTCGGGCATGTGCTTCTTTTCATAGAACACATGGTCGAATAACCGTCTTACTTCATCACTGTTTTTGGGTACGAAAAGATCTTCGGGTTCATCGACGTTAGCTCGCTGGCAAAGAACGGCAAGATCTAGATCAGAGAAGAGTGGGCCAGGGCTGGCAATGATGATTGACTTACTAATACGTTCAGGTGTGGTCATCATGTTATAAGTGACAAAGCCTCCGTATGAGATCCCCGCGACGTTCACTTTGTCGATCTTTAAATGGTCCACTAGCTGCCAGATGGCTTCTGTCTGAGTGGTCAGGTTAGGTTGTCCGTTACTGTATGAATCGCCAAACCATGCCAGATCAGGTGCAATCACCATGTAGTTCTGACTTAGGGCAAGCATCTCTTTTTTCCAGGTTGAGATGGCCGTACCACCAAAACCGTGTAGCAACAGCAGCGGTTCGCCTTTTCCACCAACCCAATACTTTAATGTGCCTCCTTCTTTTAGTGGCAAAAATTGCTCAGAGTAACCAACATCAACTAAATCATCTTTATCTTGCTGTGCTTTCCAGTTGACGAGTTCACATCCAGATAAGGCAAAAATCATCACCAGAAGCATTAAAATGTGACGGTATATCTTTGGTGTTGGCATAGGAGATTCCGGTTCAGAGAGATAATGTTATTATACGGTGTTTTTTATTGTAGGGTAAATACCGAGTGGATAAATAAGAAGACCGCTGAACAACGACCTTCTTGGTTAGTCGCTTTTAATTACCACTCACTTTATCGGTCGAATCGATGCGATAAGGTTGATAGATAAAGAACAGAGCCAGACTAAATACCGCCCCCAATGTATCTGCCAGCATGTCTTTTTGCGCATCCCAGATATCACCCTGCGAGCCCAAGAACTCAATACCAGCTTCGCCTCCGGCAATTACGGCATACCACCATTCGATAATTTCGTACGCTGCTGCTACACCCATAATGGTTAATAAGCCAAACCACCCAGCAAGAAACGGGTTGCAATGTCCTTTTCGTGAAAGGTACTCCGCAACGGGGTAAGCGTAGAAACCAATTGAGAAGTGGGAAAAGCGGTCGAAATGATTGCGCTCGGAACCAATTAAATCACCGAACCAGTCAAAGGGAACGTTGGCGAAGGTGTAGTGCGCACCGATGCTATGCAAGATTAGCCAGCAAGCCATAAACATGTAAGCGGCATCAGAGAATCGGAACCATCTGTAGGTGACTACCAGTGGGATGAAAATCAGCAAAATAGGGACTATTTCAGCCCACCATACTTTAGGAAAGGCAGGGTTCATACCTGACCATAGGATCGTCGCGCTTACGAGTATTCCTAGCAGCACGGGGACTAATATCGATTTTTGTTTTGCCATTTTGTTCGATTACCTCTTACCTATAATGCCTTGATAAATAATGGTTAAAAAGAGAGTGGTGTTTTATTGAGATCGTCATACCTTCGGATTATTTATGTCAGCTCACATAAATAATCCGAAGATACTTATCTATTATGGACGCATGTAATTGAAGTTGTTGTTTTCTGTGTAAAGCGCTGAGCGCAATAAGTGTTATATCAAGCAGAGGCATAGGTATGTGCGTGGTTGGATTAGATTGGCGCGAACAGTGGGGTTGGTGGTGTTTAAGCATTATCGCACCTTTTACTGAATGGTTGATATTTTACGAAGTTGATAGGTTGATTAAAACACGCAATTGCACGCCGTGCAATTGCGGTG
Source organism: Photobacterium sagamiensis (assembly GCF_050337085.1). NCBI lineage: Bacteria > Pseudomonadati > Pseudomonadota > Gammaproteobacteria > Vibrionales > Vibrionaceae > Photobacterium > Photobacterium sagamiensis. The sequence continues at coordinate 12,106 of NZ_JAKJSP010000041.1, forward strand.
ATTACTTGTTTAATAATGAATGATATTAGATGTTCATCGAAAGATTTGTGTTATAATCCGCCGCTAACATTTTTCATCCTGGTGTGAGTTTCGTCACGCGGGATTTGTAAACTCTGAATCAGAGCGTTTTTACCGGAGCATCATTTTGCATTTTAAAGATCTTGGATTAGACCCACGCCTTCTTAAGAAATTGACACACCTTGGGTTTGATCGAGCAACTGAAATTCAACGAACCGCCGTCCCTGTGGCTATTATGGGTAAAGACGTGCTTGCCTCGTCGAAAACAGGCTCTGGTAAAACACTGGCATTCTTGTTGCCTGCAATGCAGCGCATGTACCGTAGTAAGCCGTTTACACGCCGCGACCCTCGAGTTCTTATTTTAACGCCAACCCGTGAGCTGGCAAAACAGGTTTTTGCTCAATTACGTACGTTGAATGCGGGTACACCGTATGACGGTGCTTTGATTGTTGGCGGTGAAAACTTCAATGATCAGGTTAAAGAATTCCGTAAAGATCCAATGTTTGTTGTGGCTACTCCGGGGCGTTTTGCTGATCACCTTGAACACCGTAGCACACACCTAGATGGTCTTGAAATGCTTATTCTTGATGAAGCGGACCGCATGCTAGATCTTGGTTTTGAAGCGCAGTTACGTCGTATTCACGAAACAGCCAATCACCGTCGTCGTCAGACGCTAATGTTCTCGGCAACATTGGATAACGAAGATGTGATTGAAATGGCGACGGAAATGCTGAATGCACCGAAGCGCCTTTCTATCGGCAACTCAAATGAAGAGCACACTGATATTACACAGCGCTTCTTTTTGTGTGACCACCTTGATCACAAGCAAGCATTATTAGATAAAGTGCTTGAAACAGAAGACTATAATCAGCTTATTATTTTTACGGCAACTCGTGCTGATACCGATCGTTTAACCAAAGAGCTTAACGAACGTAAACTGAAAGCTGTCGCATTAAGCGGTAACTTAAATCAGAATCAACGTAACAGTATCATGAGCCAGTTCGAGCGCGTATGTCATAAGATCCTGGTAACAACAGACATAGCTTCTCGTGGTCTGGATATTGATAACGTATCACACGTTATTAACTTTGACATGCCAAAGCACGCTGAAGAATATGTTCACCGCGTTGGTCGTACTGGTCGTGCCGGTAACAAAGGTGATGCAATTTCACTGGTTGGCCCTAAAGACTGGAAGAGCTTCAAAAGTGTAGAAGCATATCTGCAGCAAGAAATTACGTTTTCAACCATTGAAGGTTTGGAAGGTAAGTTCAAAGGTCTGAAACCTGCGCCGAAGAAGAAGTTTGTTAAGAAGAAACCGACAGATAAGAAACCTTCTGCACCGAAGAAAGCATCCACGTCAAGTGCGAAGAAGAAGACGGATAAGCGTTTTTATGAAAACGTTGCAGTCGGTGATAATGTCTTCATGCCGAAGAAGAAGCGTAACGTCGACGTTAACAGCGACGATTAATTGATGTGCTCTTCATTGTAAAGCGAAGGGCAGCAATTATCGCTTCAAGATTAAAAAAGAAAGGGTGCTTATTAAGCACCCTTTTTGGTATTTAAAATACCTGAACATGGCCAGAAAACCGCTGAAAACTCATCACCAGCATCTACATTGGTGACCTTGTCACTTTTACTGGCGTCATTCATCCAATTCCATTTCCCAGTTATTTTGATCGGCAAGTTCGAGCAACTGTGCCATTTCTTCGTCTAACTTATTGACTAACCATGATATAAAATTAGTGACCTTGTCACCTTTGGTGTTGCAGTAATAGTAGTAATTCCATGGGCTACCAATGACTTTTACCGATTCGGGCAACTTCAGATAGCCTTGTTTGAGTTCATTAACCACCAGCATTAAATCGGTGATCGTAGCACCTTGTCCGGCAAGGCAAGATGTCAAAGCCATGTCCAGGGTGTCAAAGGTCAGGCCGGTATCATTATTCAGCTGATGTTTGTCATTTTTTTTCAGCCACTCGCGCCAGTCAGAACGATCAGGCGTGGGATGGAGGCGAGGGTATGTCAGCAATTCATCGACAGTCAGCGAGGCATCACCTTTGGTAAGCAATGTGGAATAAACCGGTGCCAGGTATTCTTTGCGCAAAAAATTGTTTTGATATTTTGCCTTAGGCTGTGCCAGCTGACCGAAAATGGCAATATCGTAATCATCGACATCTAAATTCAGTTCATCATCGCTATGGCTGATGGTGGAAGAGAGCACAATATCCAAATCCGGGTTCTGTTCCTTGAAGGAATGCAACCGGGGGATCAGCCAGCGCACAGCAAAGCTCATCACGACTTTCAAACGCAATGTATGGCTATCTTGATTTTTTAGCTGGCGAATAGTGCCGTTTAACTCACTGAATTGCCGGGTCAGCAATAGGGCTATTTCTTTGCCCTCATCGGTTAAGATCAATGCCCGATGTTGGCGAATAAACAGTGCAAAACCAAGGTTTTCTTCCAGTTGACGGATCTGGCGGCTAACTGCACTTTGGGTCACACTCAGTTCTTGTGCTGCAAGCGTAAAACTGAGGTGTCTTGCTGCTGCTTCAAAGACTCGAAGCCCATTCAATGATGACGGTAACAAAGCGTGTCGTGTAGCCATAATGTCAGATCTTCCTTGCATGAGTTTTTAGAATGCTAAGGTGCCATAAAAGTCGTTTGAAAAGCAATCCTTATGTCTTAACATTAAACACATAACAATAATATTAATCTGCATAATTAGGTCGTCTATGAAAAAATTGCTCAGCCTGGCTGTTCCGCTCATTATTTCCCAACTGGTTGCGCAACTACTGGTCTTTACTGATGTCTGGATGATGGCGCAATTAAGCATTGTGGCAATCGGCGGAGGCGGTCTTGGTGCATCAGTTTACTCTTTTGTCTTTATTATTGCGGGCAGTACCGTTGGTTGTGTCGCAAACCTTATTGCCATTGCATATGGCAAGCGGATGCATCAAAAAGAGCTAGGTGATACCGAGATCAGAATGGCTTTAAAAGGCGGGATATTACTGACCCTTATGCTGACGCTCGTCTTACAGCCGGTATTTTTTATGCTTGAAGGCTGGTTACTGATGGCGGATCAGGATCCGCAAGCTGTGGCGTTGGCGATGGATTACTTAAATGCATTGAAATGGTCAATGCTACCAACACTAATTTTGCTGGTATTGCGGAGCCTGGTAAGTGCATTTGGCGATGCACGTTCCATTATGATCATGTCACTGGCAACCGTGGTACTGAATGTGCCGATCAGCTATCTGTTTGCCTTCACCATGAACATGGGGATCGCAGGCTTAGGCTATGGGACGTCACTGGCATCACTGATCATGATGCTGGCTTATGGGTACTGGGTCTTTCGTCACCCGCGCTATCGTCAATACACGCCATTTGCAGGATTACATGAGTATAAATTAGGCGCGATAAAGCCGTTGTTAGCGATAGGTGTGCCAATCATGATTGCCACCTTACTAGAGCATGCGCTGTTTTCTGGCGGTGCCTTGCTGGCGGGAACATTAGGCGCGGTATCGCTGGCGATTCACCAGATTGCTATGCAGTGCCTGAATCTCTCCTGGAACATCGCTTTTGGTTTTTCGCAGGCAGCATCGATTCTGGTGAGTCAGCATGTGGGCAGCAGAGAGCCTAACATGGTCCGTCAATATGCCAAACAAGGGCTGTTTGTTGTCACGGCAACCAGTGCGGTCATTGGTTTGTTGCTCAGTATCTGGCCAGAGTTTCTGACTCAGGTGTTCAGTATTGAAGGCGATGTTCTGGCACAAGAATTGGTGAGTGCATTGCCAGGCGTGATGATCATGGTCGCGATGTGCTTTGTGGTGGATGCATGGCAGCTGACGGCAATAAGCGTATTACGTGGTATGAAAGTCGTGATAGGGCCAACGATCTCGACTGTGGTTGGTTACTGGCTGGTTGGTTTACCTGCTGCATGGTTACTGATGAAGCTGATGGGGCTGGAAGGCGTATGGGCCGGTATGGGCATTGGTTTGGCGGCAACGGGGGTGATGTTAGTTCTCTTATTGTTCAAGCATATCGCTAAGTTCGAACGCGATGTCAGTCAGGCCTCTGTCGCTAATGGGGATATGAATATTGGTACTGACGGTAAAAAACGCGCTATTGAAGCCCAAGCCTTAGTGGTATAAGTTTTTAACTAGTTCATCCATTTGAAAAAAGCCAGAAGTTGATTCTGGCTTTTTTGTTGGTACGGTTTAACGCATGCGGAAGACATCCGTCTTTTTATCATTTTGTACTTCCGCAAAGCTGCGAACAAATGGTCCTTGCTGGCGAATGTGAGGTGATAACCCCTGGATCACTCGCTTGGCTTCTTCTTTCGATGCAAAATCACCATAAATAACGGCGTACCAGCTTTGTCCGCGACTGTGTTTCCAGTTGACCCAAATTGGATCCTGCCCCTGGATATCTCGGATATAACCGCGAACATCTCGCTCCTCACTTAATGCAAGTACCTGAATGGTGAAACGGCCAGGATCTAAATGCCCGTACGCTTCCTGCGTTGTCATTGCACCTACGCACTGGCTTTCAGTATGTGTTGTTTCAGTGGTTGAACAACCGGAAAGAACAAGCAGTGCTAAAGCTGCGATCATCTTACGCATTAAGAGACTCCATAAAAGGTTTTATACCCATCTGATAAATGGTTGCAGAATGATCATTGCATTCTGCAGGCGGGTATTTTGTTATAAGTGATTCAGCGGCAAGTTTATCAAGAAGATAAATTATTGATGCATAAAACCGAACAAGCCGTTTTTGTTTGATGCTTTTTACATCATTTTTGGGTTGAAAAATCACCACCGCTTACAATTTGCTTAAAGACTGTGCATTCATACAGAAAAAACACATCCAATAAGTGACTATTGTACCGGTTTGCCATTAAGCTGTATATATATACAGTGCTGGCGAGTGAGAGAAGCAATGGCTGTACTGCCTTTATTTATTGAATCGGTGAAATGTGGTTTCCCGTCACCGGCTGATGGCCATCAGGAGCAATTAGAGCTGGAGGACTATCTGATCCGCAATCCGAATGCGACCTTTTTACTGCGAGCTTCCGGCGAGTCGATGGTTGGTGTCGGCATTTATGACGGGGATTTACTGGTGGTAGACAGAGCTGAGTCTATTGTTCCCGGGCGAATTGTCGTTGCCCGGATCTATGATGAATTTACCTGCAAGCGCTTAGTTCGACATAATGGCGCGTGGTGGTTGAAAGCTGAAAGTCCGGCTTTTAAACCGTTTCCGATGCCTGAAGATTCTGAAATCTTTGGTGTTGTCACGCGTAACATCCATGATTTGTTAAAAGTGTAATGGCGTTACACCTTGAAGGCTATCAAAATCAAGTATGGGCGCTGGTGGATGCCAAGAGCTTTTATTGCAGCTGTGAACAAATTTTTGATCCGAAACTGGCCAATAAACCCATAGTCGTGTTGTCAAATAACGATGGCTGCTGTGTTGCTCTATCAGAGCAGGCGAAAGCCTTAGGCATTAAACGCGGTGCGCCATGGTTCAAAATTGAGCGAGAGGCACGGCGATTAGGCGTTCAGGTCAGAAGCTCCAATTACACCTTATACGCCGATATGAGCCGGCGTTTTATTGAAGAGCTGAGTCAGTTTTCTCCCCATATTGAGCAATATTCGATTGACGAGGCCTTTGTTCGTTTAGATGGATTTCAATTAGATACCCTTGAAGATTACGGCAACAAGATCCGAGAAACCATTATGCGTAATATTGGGTTACCTGTGCGGGTTGGCATCGGATCAACGCCAACGCTGGCGAAACTGGGCAATCAGGCAGCGAAGCATTATGAAATGCGGGTCAAAGGGGTAATTCAGATTGATTCAGACTATAAACGACGCTGGTTGCTGGAACGTACGGATATTCAGGAGATCTGGGGAATAGGGGCCCGTACCGCAACGCGATTACGTACCACCGGGATCGAAAATGCCCTGCAACTGGCAGACAAGGATCCGGCAGACATGCGGCGGTTATGGAATGTCGGGCTAGCACGAACAGTACTGGAATTGCAGGGAATAGCCTGTATTGAGCCGGGGGATATCGACGAGACCCGCAAGCAGATCTTATCCAGTCGTAGTTTTGGCGCAGGTATTTCAAACTTTGATGAACTGAAGGCAGCACTCGCCTTTCATTGCCAGCGAGCCGGAGAAAAGCTGCGTAAGCAGGGAAGCCAGGCAAATATGGTGGGGATCTTTTTACGTACCAATCGTTACAAAGATTTGCCACAGCATAACAAAAGCAGTGTGCTGCCGTTGGGCTGCCCGAGTCAGGATACCTATAAGTTTCTCGATCTGGCACTGGCTCAGTTGGCTCAGTTGTATCGCCCCGGTTACGAATACCAGAAAATAGGGGTGATGTTAGATGATCTGACAGCAGCAGAGAACAACAGCTTCCAGCTCGATATGTTTGATAACAGCGCTCTAGAGGAATCTAAACGCCGCGATTTGATGGCAATTACCGATCAAATGAATGCGAAATATAAAAACGGCATCAAACCGGCCTCGGTGATTGGTTCAACCAACTGGCATATGCGCCAGGCCTTTCGCTCTAACCGTTGGACAACCCGGCTGGATGAATTGCAAACCGCGAAGTGTTAGGCCCGCTTATCTTTCAACAACCTTATAGCGTTTGCTTATGTCATAGTGGTAAATAGTATTTTTCATTATGGTCAAACCTTTTCAATAATATATACAGAGAATAAAAGCCAATGAATTCTCGCTGAACTCAGCATCTTGCAGTGGCTTGGGTATAAAGAGAATTGAAAGGGTATGACTTGATGGTTAAATGGATAGGCTTAGTGCTGGTTTTAGTGGTGTTGTCATTAACGACGTCAGGGTTGGTCAGTGCGTTACTCGACCTCAGTGCGTTTATGGTGTTATTAGTGGTGGTCGGGAAGAGAGCTGCTAGACGACATGATAGGAAGACTGTGATTAACAAGCCTAGTCATTGAAAAGAATAGAGCCCACCCGTGATGACGTTACCACGTCACAAAGCGAGTGTCAGTCGGACTCGTTTTATATTTCCTGCCAAGTCAATAATACCAATCGGAAGCATAGTCCCGATTGGTATATACCCAAATCACCTTAAAATCAGCCAGATCTCATAAACCTATTTGGATATAGGTCAGAGAGCCGATACCAATTGCCAGCCAAAGTATAATGCCAAGCAGCAGAGGCTTAAAACCGGACGTCCGGAGCTTTTGTACTGTGATACCAGAACCAATCAGGAACAGGCACAAGACCAGGATCCGTTTGGCTGCCATAAATATCTGGTCGTAAACACTTTGTAAAGAGGGAACATAGTGAGCAAATAAAATAGCCAGACAGTAAAACAGAATGAAATAAGGGATCCCAATCTTCTTGCTATCGCCCTTGAACAGGAGTGCACTGATAAAAGCGATTGGAATGATCCATAGTGCGCGAGCCAGTTTCAATGTCGTCGCCGTTCTGAGTGCCTCATCACCGTAAGCACCCGCGGCACCGACAACCGAAGAGGTATCATGGATCGCAATGGCTGCCCAGGTACCAAAAGCGTGCTGGCTCATCTCCAGCAGGTGCCCAATGGCAGGGAAAACAAATAATGCGACGGAGTTCAGTACAAAGACCGTGGCTAATGCTAACGAGGTTTGATCATCGCGGGCATTGATTGCAGGTGCAACTGCTGCAATCGCACTACCACCACAGATGGCCGTACCGGATGCAATGAGGTGTCCTGTCTTTTGTTCAATGCGCAATATTTTGGTTAATAGCCAGCCAATGATCAGAGTAAAAAAAATAGAGCAGACAATCAGGCCCAATCCTTGTTTACTGGCTTCAATGGCCTGTTCAAAGTGGATACCAAACCCCAATCCAATGATTGAATAGGAGAGGAGTTTTTTGGTGGCAGCTGCGATATTAAACCGTGCAGGCACCAGCCCTAAACTGGCGAGAGAAAACCCGAGAATAAGTGCAACAGGAGAACTGATAATGGGCAGTAAACAAATGAGAGCCACAAAGAAGAAAGGCATGTCAGAAGTCTGAAATCGTTTAACAGCGTTGTTCAGAGGCATTAGGTTCAGCAAAAAAGAGTCTAAAAGTGCAGCGAGTATACTCTGAAGCCTCTATTTCGTTAATTTAAATATATTGATGCCAGGGTTAAGAAAAACTGAACGAAAAGCTATTTCTTTATCCACTTGCCTGCTGCGTTTTGGTAATAGTGACCAGGTCGGGTTTTATCTACCGCTTTTTTATGGGCCAATACGCCGACTTCTGTCGTGGTTAAGCCATGTGACACAGCAATTTTCTTATAGCGTTCTTTTCGCTGGGTATTAACCTGTGCAACCAGTTGGGTGACTTCGGCAGGGGCATTAGACGTGACAACAGCGACGTATCCGTTGCTTGTTTCACCGACTAAACCTTGTGATTTTGCTTGTTGCAGATCGAGAGCAAAGGCACTTGCGCATATGAAAAATGCGAAAAATAGGATTGAAAAATTCTTCATGGCATTCTCCCTGCCGACTCAGAATACATCATCGTCACTGAACAAGTCATCAATTTCCTTATCGACTTTTATTCTGATTTCATGCTCAATTTTGACATTCAAATTGACTTCAATCGGCTTGTCAGAGGCGGTGACCTGAATGGTAGGTGTGCATCCGGCTAATCCAATAGTCGATAGCATTAATGTCAATGCAAGGAGTGTGAGTATGCATGAAAATTTTAGCTGTATGTCCATGGGCTATGACCTTCTTAGCCATTTATATCAATTAAGCGCATAAATTGCTACTCATCTAAACCAAGCTGCTTTAAAAATAAACCTTCCAATTTGGGTGAATTGATCGCATTCATTGTTTTTATTAGTGCCGGTATGTCATCTTCGATGTTCAGGTTTAAATACACGGGCCGACCATTTTGAAATTCAGGGTTATGGCCTTTAAAACGTGAACTCGCTTTTAACTCTCCTTCTTTAGAATAGTCTATATTAATAGCAAGTGAGTCGTAGTTATAATTTTTGAGAATCTTACTAACAATCAGGATGCTGTTTTCTCCGGCGGCTTCAACATTTTGATCGATGGCTGAACCTTCTAAGTAGCGTAACACCCCGCCAGGGTAGCGTGACCGTAACTGACCATTACGGATAACGGGCAAACCGTCTTGAATTGCCAAAGGAAGTGATCCATCTAAAATACCTGTTAATTCAATCCCTTCTTGTTCAAGATTATCCATAATCTGCTTAAGATTGATACCATGTACAACAAAGGGAATATTTTCGATGTCAGTCAGGCTGCGGCTGGAAACATGCTGGGCGCTTATACTGCCGCCAAATACCTGGGCAAAAACTCGATTTAACTGATAACGATTCTGCCGGGTATCAAACTCAAATGCTGCTGTGATATTTTCAAAGAGTGTACCAAGGTGGAGTAATCCGACATGAATACTGATCGGATACCTTGATTTAATACCCTGTGGAGTAAATAGAGATGTGAAAGAAAGGTTCACATCGGCAAAGCGAAAGCCCTCAAAATATCCAGATAGCTGTTCAGCAAATAATGCGACATCTCCTGAAAGTTTGCCATTATCAAGCATTATATTAGCTTTCAGACTAATCGATCCTTTATATAAGTCATAGTTTATCGGTAAGTGCAGAAGATAGTACTTTTTTAGAGAACGTTTATTTGAAAAACGAATGGCATTACGGTGTAACTTAATTTGAGTCTTTTGCTTATTAAGATCTGATGCGACAGTGAATTCAAGCAACCGGGCGTTCTTACTATTAGTTAGCTGCCCTGCGATAATGACGTTAACAGGGGTCAGATCGATATTTCCCTGACTGGAAAATGACGGAAGGCGTTGGTTATTTTGCTTGATACGGAGGGTGGTCAGGTAGTCTGTTTTAATTCTCAGGTTAGTATCGATTGGTTTTACCAGGGTAAACTTACTCAGATCCAGCTCAAGCTTTCCATTGTATTTTTGCACAGGTAGCTGGCTTTTACTCTTCAATGATTTTTTACCGGATTGCTGAGTTTGCTGGCTATCGGAAATGATCTTTTCAGCATAGAAGTCAGCAGAAAAACGCGCCTGGCTATCTTGTGGTTGGTTGAGAATGAATTGGCCTGCGGGCTGTGATGAATACTGTTTCAGTTTTAACGCAGTAATAGCCAGTTTAAGGTCGGTTGCCTGACCTGTATGAAGATCGGGATGTCCTGAAAACAGTAAATTGGCTGCGTTTATCTTTATGTTTTCAAGCAATAGCGTGTTTTCGACTAAGGCCGTATTTGTAATAGTTCCGGTATCTTTATAAGAGGTTGCGCTTTCAGGCTGCACAGGAGTTGTCATGGCTGACCATTGCAAAGCGATATCAGAAGAAAAGGAAACTTGATTAATTTTAATCGTCTTAGAAGGATACAGTTGTTCTGTCGAGCCATTAACTCCCGCCGTTATGTGACAGCGTAATGATTGTTCTGCGCACGTTAACTGATTGATTAAAAAAGACAGTTTAGTATTAGTCTGTTTGTTTTTAAGTGATAGTTTCTCATTTCTATCTGTTAGGGTGAGCTGTAGTTGCTTATTTTGATAGTGGGCAGTTAAGTTAAGTTGCCCATCCGTTTCGATCTCAATATCAGAGATAGCGTTCTGTTTTTGTTGTTTGCTGTTCTGCAACGGTTTAGCTTGCTGCTGAGCTGTTATATCTGATTTTGTATTTAGCTTTTCTGACTCGATGTCGTGCTCTGGAGGGGCAACATACAGCAGATGAGCAGGTGGCGCATATCGGTTTAAATCAATCGAAATAGTGGAAGGAAGCTGAATTTCCAGTTGATAGTTGGCGCTAATGAGCTTGTTATCCACTATCTGGTTTTTTTCAGGGCCTTCAATTTGATGAGCCGTAATGATGATAGGTTCAGTTAATAAGGCATTGGGAAGACCATAGAGCTTGAGGCGGTCAGTCAGATCTCTGGTGTTGCGGAAGTTGGCTTTACACGTCAGTGTTTTTGGGAGAGGTTGATGAAAACGAACCTCTGCCCGACAATCCAGCGCATTACCTTTAGGGCCTGACATTACCGCGGTAAAACGAGCTTCTTGTGCATTTAAATGTTTAATATGAAAATTTATATCGTAGGGTTCCGGGCCTAACGCTTTTCCTTCTAATGTCAATTTTGCCAGCTTTGTTGGTTTTCCCGGTTGTTGGCTCGGTGTTTCTAATAATAACTTTGAATCAATGATTAACTCTCCGTAGCTGAACTCTTTTACCTTGAGTTTTTGAAAAGGCAATTGTGCCAGGTTCGCAATTACCTGGCCGAGATGGAGCCCTTGATGCTCTGTGTCAGGTTTTTCAATAAAAGCGGGCAACGATACAGGTTGATCCAATACGGCTTTATCTGCCAGTAACCTGATGCTGTCAGTTGGCTGATCGATATCCATTTGCAAAGAGATATTGCTGAGTTGTTGTTTAAAGCCCTTAATGAGCGTTTTCCATTGCGGATTAAGCTGTTCTATGTGTACCGACAAGGGGGTGGCGTCAGGCTGCCAGGCAATTGAAAAATTTGCTTTACTAAAGTTGAGCGGATAATGGGGGGATGACGATAGGTTAGGGAAAAATAAAGTTAAGTCGCCTTGTTTGATGAAACCCGTTATCGTAAATGCCGGTTTGGTGGCCAGTACCAAATCAACATTGTTGATCACTTGCTTAACTTGCATCTGCTTGTCGTCACTGTGAAAAGCTGCAACCGTAATTTTCTTAGCATGGGCGCTGAAAATGTAGGGTTCAGACAAGTCAGTAAAATTCAGGGCGGTATTGGTTAAATGGATATGCTGTAGTCTGATCCCTTGCTTCTTGAGAAACGACTCCACCATAGGAGTTAATTTTATCTCTGTTTTTTCTGCAAACAGTCGCCAGGATGACGCAGAGATGGCACTTTCAGCATCGACATAGCGACCCAATGTAATATTGTGGAAAGTTAACGCCGTTTTACTAATGGATACCGAAACTTCTTCAATGACCAGCCCCTGGTGAAAACTTATTCCTGAGATTGCTTTTATCTCGATCCCTTTTGTCGCCAGCCAGGGCGGAATAAAAATAGCAGGAATGAGTAATACGCAGAAAAAGATCAACACAGCATAGCGTATATACCGTTTCCTTCGCGGCTTGACGCTTTGATCCCGCAAAGAAGGCGGTGTTGCTGGTGGTTGTATCGGCTTTGGCTCATTCATCAATCGTTCATATAACCTCGTAGGACAAGTGAAGCGATAAAATGTCAGCTCATCAATTCATCTTCATCTGGTGATAAGGGCATCATTACGTTATCAAGAACATACCTTTAGCCTGAAAGGCTCTTTTAAAGCATATACCCAAACAGTGATAACCAAAGTGGGAATTTTTATGACGCCTATCAATCATTAAGCTTTAGATATCAAAATAAGCGTTGCAGAGCGAAGCCTGAGTCGTGTTCAGCTAGATAGTGGTGTGGTTCATCTCACTAAAGTATGGCGAAAAATACCAATCAACAAGTTAATAGTTCACCGCTGTAAGATTAAGTTGTTGAAATTATACAAATTAAAAGTTGGTCTGTGTTTTGCTCTGCTGTTATGTATAAAAGCATGAGTTGTCGAAAAAGGAGTGACAATGAAAAGGGCAAATTACACATTAACCGTAATGATTCTGGCCGTAGCAGCTTTGTTTACAACCGTCGCAACGTATGCCATCTCGGCGACAGATGAAGAACGTATTATTACGGATGAAATTAAACTATCAGCAAGTATGTTAGCTGATAATAACAGTCAGTTGACGTTGAATGTGCCGGTTGGTCAGGTTGAGATCAAAGTGGCTGACAGCGACGTTGTCACAATACTTGTCAAAATAGAGAATAAAGATGTTAGCTGGCCATTTTCTAAGGTCGATTTAGACAGTGTTGAGCTAAGTAAACATATTGAGGAAAACCAGATAACCCTGGAGCTGACGGAAGATGATATTAAGCAAGAATGGCAACTGATACTGCCACGCCAGCTCGCTATTGCACTTAATATAGGTGTGGGTAATGCTGATATCCAATCACTTAGCCAGTCTCTCGATGCAAATGTTGGTGTGGGCTCTGTTTGGGTAAGTGTTGATAATATTGATTATAACCAAATGGAGATCTCCGTTGGTGTGGGTGAGATCCAATTGCAAGGTTTTAACCATGGGCAAATATTGAAAGAACGCGTCGTGGTATCAGATCACGTATCGTACCAAGGAAAGGGGACTCATAACGTGATGGTAGAGATAGGCGTGGGTGATGTAAATATTCGCCAGCAATTTTCTGAACAAATCTAAGAACTGCTTTTGCATAGCTAAACGAATGACGAGATGAATAGCCAGACAATACCTGGCTATTCAAATTAGTGACTAAATTATCAGTCTGGTAAGAAATTTATCGGGGAAAACACTTTAATTTCTGCAAATCCATTCATTAATGTGACTGTTTCTTTGTCTCAGACATCTCAATTTGCCCGGGGTAGCGGAGCGTAGTTAAGGTATGTCAGCCAATTGCGAGAAATATTATCGTATTCTTCAATACAGGTATCTTCTCGTTCCACTTTATACTCTTCATCAATCATCTGGCCGATATAAGGTTCAAGTATTCTCATTAATTGCTTCGGGAGAAGCTTTAATCTCTCGGTGGACACAGATCTCTCCATCATGGTTGATGATGCAGACATATAAAGAACGGGCATGGAGATCTATACCGCAGTAATAAGGGTGGTTCTTCGTATAAAATTGCATATGAGTCTTCTCCGTATTTTTGGTTTTGTCGCCTTCCAGCATACTCCTATGGGGCATGTTGTCGGAGAAGGCCCAATAAGTATCAAAGCTATCAAGGTGATGCATTAGACTTGATAGTTTTGGCATGAAGTTCGGTGTGTTTAATGTTGGCACATCTTATGGCAGGCGTTAGCCGAAATCGGACTCCATAGAATTTTTTACAATTATTAATAATGGTATTTCTATAAAATGTTTAAGTTTATTTTTCGTCTATTGTTTAGACTTCAAGGTTGGAAAGTACGTGATTTACCGCCTTCTGATATCAGAAATTGTGTAATGGTCGGTGCTCCTCATACGAGTAATTGGGATTTTGTTTTTACAATGGCAGCTTGCGATTATATGAACTTACCTCACCCACGTTTTACAATAAAAAAGGAATGGATGCGCTTTCCATTTAACCTAATTCTTGAACCTATGGGGGCGATTCCAATTGACCGTTCAGAAAAAAAACCGGGTGAAAAGCGCCCTAAAATGGTAGATGAAATGGTTAAATTCATTGAAGCCTCAGATGGTATAACCGTTTTAGTAACACCAGAAGGTACGAGGGGGCCTGCCAAACGGTGGAGAACAGGTTTTTATCAAGTCGCAATGAAATCTCAAGTGCCAATACTTTTAGGGTACTTGGACTATAACAAGCGTGAAGTTGGGGTTGGTAAGGTTATTTACCCAAGTGGTGACTTAGAAAAAGATTTACGCCAAATATGGGACTTTTATAGTACGATTCCGCCGCGATATCCAGAAAGGTATATACAGCTTTAATCGTAAAATATCAGGGCTTGAATATTTTACATAACAGGGGATTATCGGCTGTAAAGCCATCAAGGTGATGCATTACACTCGGTATTTTTGGTATGGAGTTAGGTGTGTTGGCTAGTTCAGTGTTAGCACACCTTATTGTAGGAGTTATATTGCCTTTTAAATTATGGAGAACAACAACGTGAAAACAATAGGAATGTTAGGTGGTATGAGCTGGGAATCCACCGCGAGCTATTACAAAGCAATCAATGAAGGTGTTAAGTCTGAGCTTGGCGGCCTTCATTCAGCAAAAATTTGCCTATATAGCGTGAATTTCGATGAAATTGAAAAGTTACAACATAAAGGGAAATGGAACGAAACGGCATTAATACTATCCAATGCAGCTAAATCAGTTGAAGCTGGCGGTGCTGACTTTTTAATGATTTGTACCAATACAATGCATAAAGTTGCTCCAGAAATTGAGGGGAATATTTCTATCCCAATTCTTCATATTGCTGATGCGACAGCTAATAAATTAGTTGCTGATGGAGTTAAAAAGGTTGGGTTGCTTGGTACTCGTTTCACAATGGAGCAGGATTTCTATAAAAGTCGTTTAGTCGATAATTTTGGTATAGACGTAGTTGTTCCTAATACCAATGAGCAGACAGTTGTTCACAACATAATTTATGATGAATTGTGTCGAGGCATCATCAACTCTCAGTCGAGAGAGCAATACTTGAGTATCATAAATGGATTACATGAACAGGGTGCTGAAGCTGTGATATTAGGGTGTACTGAAATAGCTCTACTTATCCAACAAGAACATACACGAGTACCATTGTACGACACGACTGAAATTCATGCTGCTCAGGCTGTTCAATTAGCAATATCAGATGACATGCAATATTTTCAGACAACGTAATTATCGATTAATGCTAAGTTCAGCAATTGGTTAGCGTGATGTTCTTATTGACTCAATAGTTTACGGGATATACCGTATCAGAAATGTTTAATTTGGCATCTAAATACCCTTTACGCATGCATGGTTATAACCAATGAATGTTTTGGTACGCAAAATCGAGTTATTTTCGAGCAGAATGCTTCAGGGTAGGAGAAGTTATGAATAAGTTGTTATCTTTTGAAGCATTACTTGTGTTGGATGCGATTGACCGTCGTGGGAGTTTTGCTGCGGCTTCAGAAGAACTTGGCAGAGCACCATCGTCATTGAGTTATCAGGTTCAAAAACTCGAACAAGATTTAGATCTGGTGATCTTTGACAGATCAGGGCATCGCGCGGTCTTTACCAAAGCTGGTCAACTGTTATTGGAACGAGGGCGTCTGCTTCTTTCTGCGGCAGATGACATGATTTCAGATGCCAGTGCGCTTGCCCATGGTTGGGAGTTGGATATCAACATTGCTTTTGATGGTCTGGTTAGCCTGAAAGGGATGTTACCGCTGGTGGATGAACTGGGTAAAAAAAGTAAAACACGAATTCGATTTACAGAAGAAATTCTGGCCGGGGGGTGGGAGGCGTTAGCTCAGAATCGCGCTGACATTTTAATTGCATCGGCGCCGAGTGTTGCGCCTCCGGAAGTCAAAATACAGCCACTGGGCAAACTCGATACCGTTTGGGTTGCACACCCTGATCATCCCATCCACCAACATGACAACCCGTTAGATCCTGCTGTTCGCCTTCAATATCGTGGTATTGCCGTTGCTGATACAGCGCGAAACATGCCTCCGTTATCGCACAATATTTTAGATGAACAACCCTTGCTTACTGTCAGTACGATGAATGATAAATTGATCGCCCTGAAAGAAGGGCTTGGCATTGGAACCTTATCACATTGCTATGCCTCTGATGCGCTAGCAAAGGGTGAACTGGTCGTGATTGGTGATGATCCTGTTTATGAAATAGAGATGGTCCTGGCCTGGAATCGTAGCCAAATGGGCAAAGCGAAAATATGGTGTATTAAACACATAGAGAATTTGTGGAAAAAAAAGTTGCAGTAAGAACCGCGACTGCAGGGAATAATAAACAAGATTGATATAAAATTCAGGCGCTCATTATGACTAAGCGCCTTTTCATTTTTAGCTGATTTTCTACGCCATCATCGAAGAATCGACCGTTAAGTATCAGAATTGAGAGGAAGCAACATCTCAACAATGCCATCTTCCATCTGAATATCGATTTGAAAGCCAACTTTCTGCGCCAGCATAATCATCCCGCGGTTGGAAGGCATAGTCATTCCGGTCATACGAACCATACCTCGCTGCGTGCAGTAGCGAATGATTTTATCCATTAATATCCGGCCTAACCCGATGCCTTTTAAGTCAGATCTAACCAGAATAGCAAACTCGGCTTCTTGATTGTCGGGGTCAGATAATGCACGAGTTACCCCTAAAATGATCTCTTCTTTTTCACCTTTTTCGTTGGTGATCTCGCTGGTGGCGACAAATGCCATTTCACGGTCGTAATCAATTTGGGTCAGGTTTGCCAGTGCTTCATGGTTAAATTCGCCCATATCAGAGAAAAAGCGTTTATACAGATCATCCACCGATACTGCAGAGATAAAGGCTTTATGTTTTGGTTCATCTTCCGGAAGAATCGGACGCAGCAAAATGGCACGGCCATCTTTTAAAGTGAATCGCTCTTCATGTTCTTTAGGATAAGGTCGAATAGCTAATCGAGCCTGTTTGTCACCTTTAAAATGCCGAATCGTCATCGAGGCATCAATTACTGTCATATCATCGCCGGCAGCCAGTAGCGGGTGAATATCAAAATCAACAATTTCAGGGCAATCGATGATCAGTTGAGATATTTTCACCAGTAACTGGCACAGGGCGGAAATGTCGAGACGCTCAGGCAGATTGCGGTGTTTAACTTTCCCCGTTTTAATCGCATTAATAACCAGATAGCGTGCCAGTGCCATGTTTAATGGCGGAATAGCAACGGCTGCATCTTTGTGTATATCCCAGGCTGCGGCATCATCACCAATCAGAATGACAGGCCCGAAGACAGAATCGTTATGAACTGAAATTCGCAGTTCCTGGGCTCCGGCACGATTCGCCATTCGTTGTACCAGTAAACCGTCAATACGCGCACTCGGATAGTTCAGCGCTACTCGGTCTAAAATAGCCTGGGCGCCATTAGCGACTTCTGCAGCATTACGTAAATGTAGCAACACACCATGTATTTCCGATTTGTGGCGAATATCGGGCGAACGGAGTTTTACGGCAACCGGGTAGCCAATCTGTTCAGCAATGTGCACGGCTTCTGCAGAATCAGAAGCTATCCAGGTTGGCAGCGTTTTAAAGCCATAACTTTCCAGTACAGGACGCACTTCATGCGTTTCCAAATGAGATATACCCTGAGAAATCATATGATTCAGCACATCATGAACATGGTGAGGGTTACAGGGTGTTTCACCAAATGAAACGGGTGTTTCCATCAGTTGTTTCTGGTTTTGCCTGTACTCAACCAGGTGCATAAATGCGGAGATGGCACTCTCAGGTGTTCGATAGGCAGGAAAGCCAGCTTCAGTGAAAGTCTGACGTGAGATAATCGCTTCATTCTCGCCAGTCCAATTACTTAAAATGTTAAATCGCTTAGTACGAGGGTGTGATTGAAGCACACTCACCAAGCGCTTGGCGGTTTCGTTCCCCGGGGCAATGGCTGACGGTGAGTGTATGATCAGTAAAGCATCAAAATCGTCACTATCGAGAAGGATCTCAATCGCTTTCACATAACGGGTAATATCAGCATCGCCGATAATATCGATGGGGTTAGCGTGTGACCAGCAAGTCGGTAATACATCAGAGAGCTTCGCCATTGTTTCAGGGCTTAACGCGGCTAATTTACCACCGCGTTCAGATAAGGCATCAACGGCCATAATTGCCGGACCGCCACCATTGGTGAGAATGGCTAATCGCTCACCGCGCAGCGGAACGGAATGAGCTAATGTTTCAACCGCTGTAAACAACTCATGGGTATTGTTGACTCGTAGCATACCAGAGCGTCGAATGGCGGCGTCATAAACCGCATCCAGCCCGACTTCACCTCCAGTGTGCAAGTGTGCCGCTGCGCTACCAGCCCGGGTTCGGCCACTTTTCAGTACCAATATCCGACGATTACGAGCAGCAGCTCGGGCTGCAGACATAAAGCGGCGGGCATCTTTGATCGAATCCACATAAAGCAAAATGGCTTCTGTTTTGCTGTCGCGGCACAGGTAATCGAGTAGCTCTGCAAAGTTGATGTCGCTGGCATCACCGATAGAGAGGAAAGTCGAGAAACCGATACTTTTGTTCTTCGCCCAATCCAGAATGGTGGTGCATACTGCAGCAGACTGAGAAATAAAAGCGATATTGCCTTTATTTGCGGCAATAGGAGAGAAAGAGGCATTCAGGTTAAGCCACGGCAGAATCAATCCCATACTGTTTGGGCCAACAATGCGCATACCATGTTTTTTTGCAACTTGGCACATGCGTGCTTCTTCTGTTTGCCCGTCACTATTAAGAGGCGCATTCATACCCGCAGCCAGCACAATAGCGACCTTAACGCCTTTTTTACCAAGCTGATCGATAATATCGACATTGCGGTGAGCGTTGGTACAAACAATGGCTAAATCTGGAATTCGGGGCAGACTATCAATCGTAGGGTAGGCAAGTACGCCGGCAACGGAGTCATATTTTGGGGTTACAGGCATAATAGGGCCGTGAAAGCTGCCTGACAGCAAATTACGGATCACCACATTTCCGGCGCGATTGGGATTATCTGATGCACCAATTACCGTAATGGATTTCGGCTTAAGGAGTTTATCCAATCCACGCATATTTTCACCCCGAATTAATATCTTAAATATCAGCCTGCTAAACTTTTATAGTAGCTAAACCGCGGGAGAGTTTCCGGCTAAAGTGTGGGGGCTGTGATCAAACCCAAGCACTTTTAAATAAGCGCTTGAGTTTGAGAGTCTGGTTGCCGTTTTGTAGGGCTAGACCTGATAGCGGGTTTTGTCACCAATGTCGTAATGAAGTGGCATGCGCCATTTAGAGAATGCAGCAACGGCTAATAATATGGCACCAAATATGCCAAACACCATGCTGATTTGAGGTTGATTAAATACCAGGCAAAACCAAAAACCGGCAAGGACAACAGGTGTCGCTAACAGTGCCTTTAACTGAAAGCAAAAATATTCTTTAATCGCCAGTGCGCTAAAGGTAAATAAAGCGGCACCTAATGCCAAAGGCTGCCATAACCCGGTTAATAGCCAAATTGCCGCGAATAGCCCGCTTCCCTGAATTAACCAGCGAAAGCGTTTGTCATAAATATGAACGGTGCTGGATGCGATTAATGCGGCAATAACCAATGCCGAGGTAGCAATATCAGCTTCCCAGGCAACGATAGACATGACAGCTGCCGAAAAGGTAAGAGCACAGCGATAAAGCAAGACAGTCAGTTTATCTAACCCGTCTAAATTGCTCTTAATGTGAGGATCGGCCATTGTTTACTCCAATATTGTTAAAAACATTGTATTGTACTGTTGATAATATCGAAATAGAATCAGATTCATGTGACATGTGGCTGATAGTTATTGATCTAACGTAACGTTAGGGTTGATTGGGACTCCATCCGGCGGCAAAATGAAAACAGAAAATCGTTTTGGCAGAGTAGTAATGAAAAAAATCGCCGTTTTAGCCGTCGTAACGGCATTAGCCGGTTGCGCATCAGATAATGAAACAATACAGATCATCAGTTCATCGTCGGAAGAGGTTTACTCTACCGAGCAGTTAACTTCGATGGCGCAAATGCGTGAGGCCAAGGCTGAGAAAGAGTCTATTGCCCTAAAAGAGGAAGTGGTTAAGTCTCCCGTCCAAAAGGTGGTCAGGGTTGATTCATCGAAAGAGCTTCAGTCATCGAAAGTGCCGCCAGCTAAAAAACAGGCAAAACCGACGCAAACCAAGCCAAGTTATAAGTATTCGACCATTGCAAGTCGCGGTTTTACCATTCAAGTGTTAGCACTTAGTCATAATCAGAGTTTTACAACCTATATGAATAAGCTGCCTTCAAACCAACCGGTATGGATGAATAAGAAAAAACTTGAAGGTCTGCCTTGGTATACCTTGTTATTTGGTCAGTATGAAACACGAGCAGAAGCGAAAATAGCATTAAAAGCCTTACCGCAAGATGTGAAAGCTTATGGTCCGTTTATTCGGAGCCTGGATGATATTAAAGCGTCTGCTACCCCAAAATTAACAAAGTTAAATTAGTCATGAACAACAAAGAAAAAGAGAGCTTGTATGCTCTTTTTTTCTGATAAGCTCTTTTATTTAAGCAGACTAGCAATGATAACTGAATTAGAAAAAATGCGTTCTGGTGAACTGTTCGATGGCGGCGATTCGGAAATAAGCGCGTTACGACAGCAAGCAGAACTCACCTTACTGAAAATCCAATCCTCCGGATCCGACCAGCATCCTGAGCTGTTCAGGCAACTGTTCGGCTCTTTTGGTCAGGACTCTTTTGTCCGCACGCCTTTCAGCTGTGAGTTTGGACAAACCGTGCATATTGGTGATCATACCTTCATCAATGCCGGTGTGATCATGCTCGATGGTGCAGATATTCGTATCGGCAATAATGTACTGATTGGCCCTGGTGCACAGTTCTATACTCCGACCCATTCTTTGGATCACCATTCACGCAGAAGGTGGGAAACCTGGTGCAAGCCCATTACCGTTGAGGACGATGTCTGGATTGGAGGCAATGTTTCGATTTGTCAGGGCGTTACCATCGGAACCCGCTCGATAGTGGCCGCGGGTAGTGTGGTGACTAAAGATGTTCCGCCAGACGTAATGGTTGGCGGTGCGCCAGCCAAGGTCATAAAAATGCTGGTTAATGCTCAATAGTTAGTCATCTTAACCGCTGTAAGACTTACTTTTGATATATTTAACTATTACTAATTATGAAAGGTGCAATAGTTCTCTATTTTTTATTACTATGGAAGTCGATTTATAGCTTTGGCGTGTCTCTTTTCGAACTTATCAGCTTACGTCAAAGCAGTGATAACAATAATATCGGCTGGCTCGAATAGCCGACTATGTACTACAAAGGATGATCATGAGCTCGATCCATGTTTTATTACTGTGTGGCGGTGGTAGTGCCGAACACGAAGTCTCTCTCGTCTCGGCGAACTATATTGAAGAGCAACTCAAGCGTATTGAAGATATCACCTATACACGTGTTGAGATGAAAGAAGATGGTTGGTTTGATACGAACAACACACCATGCCAACTTAACCTGGATCGCTCTTTACAGGTCGGAGATGAAAAAACATCCGTTAACTATGTGATCCCTTGTGTTCACGGTTATCCAGGCGAAACAGGGGATTTACAATCTTTCTTAGACATGGCGGGATTGCCTTATCTTGGGTGTGGCGCAGAGGCCAGTACCAATTGCTTCAATAAAATCACCACCAAGTTATGGTTTGATGCTCTGAACATTCCTAATACCCCCTATGTATTCTTAAGTGAAAACAATGAATCAGCACATCAAATAGCGGACTCTGCGTTTGATGACTGGGGTAAGGTGTTTGTCAAAGCGGCTTGTCAGGGCTCATCTGTTGGTTGTTACAATGTCACCAGCAAGGATGAGTTAGCAGAAGCTGTAAACAAAGCCTTCACATATTCAAACCAGGTACTGATTGAAAAAGCAATTAGACCTCGTGAACTGGAAATAGCTGCTTATCAGTATGGCGATGAAATCGTGATCACCAAACCGGGTGAAGTGTCATGCCCGGATGATAAATTCTACAGTTACGAAGAAAAATACAGTGCCGACAGCCATTCCGTTACAACGGTTGAAGCTCAAAACCTGACTGATGAACAAGTTGAGCAGATCCGTGGTTTTGCACGCAAAGCGTTCATTCAAATGAAACTGAAAGACTTGTCGCGGATTGATTTTTTCCTAAGTGAAGATGATGAGATTTTACTAAACGAAATCAATACGTTCCCAGGGATGACGCCGATATCCATGTTCCCGAAAATGCTGGAACATAATGGCCATAAATTTTCAGCTTTCATTGAAAGTGCAATTAAATCAGCAGCGAAGTAATACTGTAATCAGTTAGATGCAGTAGAAGTTGCAGAGCTTGTATCTATCGCCAGTCAGCTTTTCTGATTTTGCAGAATGATGCTTTACTGGCGTTTTTAATGATACCTGTAATACTCGTTAATAGATGTTCAACAAGGAGCCCTATGCTAACGAAGAAGCAAAAAAGTGAACATTTTAAATGTTTGCAAGCTCGTAATTACCGAGCAAGTCTTCAATTAGAAGGGTTCGATATTGAGCCAACAAAGCTCAAGTTTGCGAATGGAAATCATGGCGAAAAGCCAAAGACTTTGAGTGAATCTGAACTAATTGCCAATTTAAAGCAACGCTATGCGAGATAAGTATGGAGTAAGCCAAGACCCAGATTGCTACCCGGGCAGCTCGGTGTTGGTTAATAATTTGTCGATTTTTGATGACGATGAACTTGCCCTTGCCGAGCGAGACTTTACCAAGGTGCGAGCCGAACACTTTGAGCCTGAATTCGATCAATTTAACCTTCAATACCTGAAAAAAATCCACCATCTCTTATTTCAAGATTTATATCACTGGGCAGGTCAGGTAAGGCGAGTCGACATCACCAAAGGCCAGACTCGTTTCTGCCATGTTCATAATATTGAACGAGAAGCTGAACGCCTGTTTGCAGCGCTGGCACAAGATAACTACCTTTGTGGCCTTCCTTTTGATCGTTTTATCAAACAGATAGCCCATTACTATTGCGAACTAAACGTTATCCATCCGTTTAGAGAAGGCAATGGCCGTGTACAACGCATCTTCTTTGAAATACTGGCCATTAACGCGGGTTACGAAATCTGTTGGGAAGGGATCAATCTTAAAGAATGGGTTGATGCCAACCAGGCTGGGTATTTTGGCCACTTAAGCGCATTAGAGAAGCTGTTTGAACGCATTACCGTTCACATCGACGTCCATCAGGGCTATCGTGAGCACTGGAATGACAGTCCAAGTTCAACGTAGTAATAAAAAACCTGTTGAAGTCGTTTAGGTATACTCCAACATTTAATGTTCCCAAGGTTTCTCTTTCACAAATTTCGCGATTTCCTGATCGCGTTTCTCTGTATTTCCTACATATTGTGCAGGCATTGCCGGGCTTTTCCAACGCCCCTGAGTTTGTATCTCACTAATAGATAAACCTGAATCGGCCAGATCTTTAACCGCTCCGACCCTCGGTGACTGACCAGAGAAAATAACTTTCGCAGGTAACCCCAGCTCTTCACTGGCGCGACGGAACACGCGATAGATAGAGGAGTGGTCTAGCGGTTTATCACCAATGTTACTGTGCCGATCGATACGCCGGAACACAAAACCCGAATCAATAATACTAACGACTAACCAGCGTTGCAGAGCTTTCGACGCAACGTCACTAAGAGAAATAACGCGATCGTCGATAATGATATTGATAAGTCCATTGCTCTCGACTTCCAGTTTATCTACCGTCAGATCTGCAAGTTCACTGCGTTTTAACATGGCTTCAAAAGCAACGGCCCAGATTGCGACATCACGGATATCTTTGACCTTAGGAGAAAAGTCGAGGAGCGCTATTAACTGCTGAAGGTGGTCATCTCGGAAACCTTTGGCATGGCGATAATCATCGTGCTTCTCAAAACGTTGCTTACGCATAGCGAGTTTTACTTCAGTGTGCGAGCAAGGGTCGGGCAGAGCATGGCAACGATGAATTAGCCCAATAGTGACAATGTAACGCTTTAGACTGGCAAGTTTGCGCGTCTTAGACATCATCTCAATATAATTATGCACGGTCTGAACCGAAGCTGGCAGGGCTGACGCCTTATTCGCCAGGCAATAGGCCACAAAGTTGTTCCAGTCGTTTTTAAAGGCAACTAAGGTATTCTTGGCGTAACGATGATGGGTCAAGGATTGCCATAACTCGATTCCGTCCATAACTTGTGAAAAAGCAGATAGGCTGATTTTTCGTTGCTGATTGTTTTGAATCGCGGGAATGTTTTTAGCCATTTATCGTCCACCTAGTGCACTATAACTATATTAGTGTAGATCTAAATATACCCTCTATTATCGAAAAAGGAAGATAAGAACACAAAAACAACATTTAATCGCTTAATAGCATGGAGAAAACTATACAGAATCAATGGTTAATGCTTCAATAATATCAATTGATAAGTGCTTCAATATAAGAAAAACAATCGTCATCAATACTGTAAGAGCTTAATTATGTTTACTATTGGTAACAGCAGCTTGGCTAGCTTTTGGAATCGTGTAACGAAGGAGCAGATATGAAAAAGAGACTGTTCCATCGCAGTTACAACATTGAAAACGCATCTGGTGAACACGATGGTTGGAAAACAACCATCAACGGTAATACTATATCTGGTCGTTTAGCGTTACTAAAGAAAAGCGTTGATTGGTGGTGCGACACGAAAACTTTTTTGCCACCTGAAAGCTTCATTGGTACTGGATCTAATCAAAATCAGCAAGCAGCCTCGAACACTGAAGACTACAGGGGCTTCAAACTCATGAATGACAGCGGCAAACCAAATGACTGGTACGTTATTCTAAGAGGGCAACTTTTGAAAGGTTCTCCCGTTGCCATTAAAAGGCATCTTGATCTGGTGATTGAAAAACTCAGTAAAAAATGAATCTACTGAACTAAGCATCTTGAGCTGGTTAGGTATACAAACAAAATGCCCAATAGGGCATTTTGTATAAGGTATAAAAAGAAGAATAGGGGATTGGTTAATCGTCTTCGTCTTCCTTTTCAACGTCAACCAGATAACTACCTTCAAGCCAGTTACGTCCAATCAGTAATTTATAATCCAGCTTGCTGCGATCTCTCAGATTGACTGCTACCGTCTTATGCTCACCATTCCAACCAAGATCCATTTTAACTGCATATCGACGTTCTACGCCCTGAGCATTGCGGATCTTACTGACTTTAATTATTCGGCCCTTGAACTTGGTTTTTTCACCGTTTTCATTAATTGAAGTAAACTCAACAGTTTCTCCTAAGTGATCACGCATATCATCGCTATCACTTTCTTCACCCGTCACTTTAATATCAACAGCATGGATAGATGTTGTGGCTGCGCCAGTATCAATGCGAGCTTTGTAGTCCATATCAAGCTGATGAACCTTTATTGTTTCAACCTGGCCAACAATGGATTTGTGATCTTTGGTGCTTGCCATGGCAAAACTGGATGTGGCTGAAAGCAAAATCACCGCTGATAATAGAATTTTATTCACATAGTCTCCAATAAGGTAGCTGTTCGTCTTAATATGAATAGTAGACAATAGATTCAAGATATTGTTCACCATACAAGAACTCTGAAGATATCTCACTAAATTAACTAAAATAATCTTAGTTAAGATCTAACAAATCATAAATGGTTTCTAAACATTCATCTGATTGCTCAAAACGTACCGTGTGAAATCCTAAATCGCGTGCAGACTTAATGTTTTCTTCGCTATCGTCGATGAAGAGGGATTCATCAGCTTGTAAGTTGTATCGATCAAGTAGCAATTCAAATATTTCAGGATCTGGCTTGACTATCAGTTCCGCACCAGAAACGAGGCCACCTTTACACAGCGATAGAAAGCTATGTCGCTCGTTAAGGGTTTCAAAAAATGCACTGCTCATGTTGGTGAGATAGTAAATAGAGTAGTGATGCTCTAATAGTCGATAGAAAAGCGTTTGCGTGCAACTAACTTTAACTAAACTGTTCATAATGTGTTCAAAAAAGTCTTCCATTCTCGATTCAGGAAAACCTGTTCTGGCAGCACATTTAGGAATGATCTCAGCCATCAACATCGTGCCTCGATCGAGAGATAACCAATCGGGGTGTCGGAGAACCTCACTCAGCAACAGTTGTTGCTCGTACTTTGAATCCGTAAATGTTTGAACGATTTTGCTAGGATTCCATTGAAAAAGCACAGCCCCAAAATCAAAAATGACATTACGGATCATAAGCGTTTCCGTTCAAGTACCTTTTATTTATAATATTCCTTAACTGGTAATGCGCAAGGTACATGAGTAATCTTAGTTACCAGACTCACAAACCATAAAAAATCATGAGATTGTTATACGATGAATGATAACAGCCGCTTAGTTTTCTCAACAGAAACTGGCCGAATCAAAGAAGAAAAAGCCGCACCACAACGCCAAACTGGTGATGGTATTGTTCGTATTCAGCGCCAAACCAAAGGCCGTAAAGGCAAAGGTGTTTGCATTGTCACAGGCCTAGATATGGAAGATGCCCAACTTAAACTTGTGGCTGCAGAGCTGAAAAAAGTCTGTGGTTGCGGTGGTTCCGTCAAAGATGGAACAATCGAAATCCAGGGCGATAAACGCGATGTCATCAAAGCTGCATTAGAAAAAAAAGGCCACACCGTAAAACTTGCGGGTGGTTAATGATTTTAAAGCCTGAAGGTTCTTCAGGCTTTTTCTTACATCTTGGCATTGGTCTTAAACCAAAATCGCAGTACAAGAATAAACGCAGACTTTGTAGAACCAGGCAAACTGAACATTTGCAGCAGAACTAAAAAGGAAGTGTTTATTACCTATTTTATGGTAAATAAGAATACTGTTAAATACACAGCACTTTGTGAACCTGACAAAAAACCCATAACGTTAATGTATGAAGTTATCGTAGACCCATAACATAATTTTGGCAAGAGTGTCGCGGAGAGTTAAGTGGTTGATTTTTGCTTCTTCATGAACTTAAAGAAAAACCCGACATATTTAACATAAGGTACATAATGCGCACTGGGATATGTTCCCAAGTAGAGATGTCACCATCAATCCAGACGCCAAAAATGTCACGCCAAACGCCTGAAATCCTTGGCTATTGAGCTTTTTTGCAATTTCTTTCCATAGCTCTTTTAACTTGGGATTATCGTTGCGGTCACTGTGACAGCCCAGCAAGGCTTCCTTCGGGTCTATGTTTGCATTTTCTGCCAAGAAAACCGCTTCACTATCAGAGATATAGCGCTTACCGTTTCGCATTTCAGAGATTCTTTGCTGCTTTATATTTAAATCATGCGCTATTTGTTTGTCTTGGATGTAGTTCTTCGCTTTTTTATAGCTGTCTAACAGGTAATTTGCGTACATAGATAAATCCTCCTAAGACATATGATAGCTCTTCGCACACGAAATTACGTGTCTTGCGCACACGTTTAATCGTGTATATATTCAATTTCAATTCGTTACCGATACTGGAATTGATGCATATGACTCATTCAGCGACTAACCACACTCCATATTCTACAGCCTCGCAAATCCGTAATAAGGCTTATGACTATGCTCGTGGTCAAGTTGCTAAGTTGACTGAACAGAAAGAGTTACCGCGTCACTTCGTTAAGCGTGGTTCTGTTCTACCTGCTGTACCTGAGTGTTATAACGTCGTGGCCTCCATCTTTACTGATGAATACGGTATCAATCCTTTCTATGCCGCGCCCCAGCCTCACCTTGTTTCCTGTACTGACGACATTTCAAAAAAGACGTTTTACAAGGCTGAGAAAAGCTGGATTGTTCGCGCGTTCGATGCCTGTAAGTCACATCGAGATTTTGCACCGGTGATGACTCGTGCCTTTATTAATGTGTGTAATAAACGTGGTCAACTGGAAGCGGTTCGCGCTATTGAAGCCGCTAATGAACGTCTGACAAAAATGGAATTTCGCTATACCTCCAGTGATGAAGAAATCTGTCAGTTTGCAAAAGCCAAGTCTGCGTATGTGATGCGTAAGGTCTCCGGCGTTGCAGATACTAAAGCGGCCTTTGATAAAGCCTGTGAAATTTTGGCGGGTTATGGTTTGGCGTTCCGTCCGGCTTTGGTCGAGCAAAAAGAAAAAGACAATGATTTGCAAAGCCTTATTAACCGCGCGTCTAATGAATTATGGTGGCGTCGTCAACTGCGTCAACGTTGTGCTCATGAAATTGAGCGTGTTGCTCGTGACTTAACGATTGTTCATAAGCACGGGCAATCTTACTGTTCTAACTTCTCGCTACAACGTAGACGGCAACGTGACCAGGAGAACTTATCCATGCTTCAAAATACCATTGCGTATGATGAAGATGATGAATCTAACTGGTTCACGCTCAATGACTTAGCTGGTAAGTCCATTTCTAATCCTGAAATTCGCCGCGCTGAAATGTTCGTACGTCTCAAGGGGTTCGAGAACATTGCTCAAGCCAATGGTCATGTAGGTGTGTTCTATACGCCAACATGCCCTAGCCGCTTTCACTCTATTTCTAAAGGCAAGATTAATCAGAAATGGCTTGATGCTGACTGCCCGACAACGCAAGACGCACATGACTATATGACGGCTATGTTTGCTGATTTCCGTAAGGCGCTCGATAAAGCTGAGATTAAAGTTTACGGCTTGCGTGTTGTAGAGCCTCACGCTGATGGTTGTCCGCACTGGCATCTACTTTTCTTCATGGAAAAGCGTCACGAAAAAATCGTTACTGGCCTGTTCCGTAAAGAAGCAATGAAAGATTCCCCTGATGAATCGGGCGCAAAAAAATACCGTTTCACCTCAACCGAAATTGATTGGTCTAAAGGGTCTGCGGTTGGTTATGTCGCGAAATACTTATCTAAAAATATCGATGGTAAGCACATTGATAATGACCGCTCAACCGTTCTTGAAGGCACCGAGGCTGCTGAGCGTGTTGTTACGTGGGCGCGTGTAAATCGCATTCGCCAATTTCAATTTATTGGTGGCCCGTCAGTCACAGTATGGCGTGAGCTTCGCCGCGTTCGTGAAGACTTAAAAGAGGATGATGCCTTGTTTAATCGCCTAGATGAGGGTGAATGGCTCACTCTTGAAAATGTTCGTCGTGCTGCGGATTCTTCCGACTGGGAAGCCTTCTGTATTGCGATGGGCGGTGTGTTCGTTCGCCGTAATGACCAAACCGTAAAACCTGTTTATCAGGTTCCGCGCATCATGGAAAAGCTCATTGATGAGTTTGGTGAAGAGCACACCACTACCCTAGCCTCTAAAACCCGTTATGGCGATGACGCCAGTGCGCGCGTGATTGGTGTTGTTTTTA
The DNA here is from genome assembly GCF_050337085.1 of Photobacterium sagamiensis. NCBI lineage: Bacteria > Pseudomonadati > Pseudomonadota > Gammaproteobacteria > Vibrionales > Vibrionaceae > Photobacterium > Photobacterium sagamiensis. Next base: position 41,802 of record NZ_JAKJSP010000041.1, read on the forward strand.
AAGCGGCCTATCTTGCTACTCGTGGCCGTAACTGGAAAACCGAAAATAAAGAGAAATTCCTTCGTGGTACTAAGCGCGTAATGACGGGCGTCACTGACATCTTTGAGGTACTTGAACGCGAAGGTGAATACCAACGCATGGCTGATGAGCAGTACGAGCAATATCAACGGTATTTACACCGAGTAGATGAACTTGCTGCTTATTGTTTTGATTACGACGCTGACGGGGCTTCAGATTGGAGCGACCGAACGATTCTGAGTGAGAAGCGACAAGAGGAGGCCCCGAATGGGGACGGCTCTTGCTCTTCCTTGGACTTGTGTCAATAACTGTCACCCCTATTTAAATTGGAGAATGGATAATGATTGTTCACGGACGTATAAACGATTTAGACGATATTGAGAAGAAAACGAATAACAATGAAAAAACGGGTGAGTCTCGTGATTCAGGTACTGTGAAGTTGCAGGTTTTTAATCCGTCTGAGGTGTTGGATTGTCGCATCTCCCCTGACCTATGGGATTCTATGGGCGGTGGTGCTGATTTAAAGAAGCTTATCGATAAGAAGTTAGAATTTAAGATTCAGCATATTGAGCGAACTTTTGCGGGTGATGGCGGTAAGCACGTGAGCTTTTCCGGTTATCACTTATTGGGAGTTCCCTCTCTTGATGCTAAGCCAAATAATTAAATGAGTTATATCAGAATTTTCTGTCTGTGAGATAGTTTTGTATGAAATGCCTAATCGCTCAAGTCGCTGTTGATGTTTCCAATATGCAGGAATGCTTTAATCAGGGCGGTCAGGCAATAGTAACGGCGGCTGATGTTCCAACGTTTAATACTGAGTTTTTTTTCTTAATACACGGCTTCATATTGTTGTCGTTTATAACTGGGCACTTTGGCGGTCGTATAGTTCGCTGGATGTCTAAAATCTAAATAAGGATATTTATCATGAAAGAAAAGAAAAGTGTAATTATCAACACAGTAAAAAAAGGCGGTATATTTGTTGCTGCGTCTATTGTAACAGCTCCGGCGTTTGCTGATACAACCGCATCTATTAATGCGGCTATTGCTGCGGCAGAAGCTAATATGACATTGGTTACTGTTGGCGTCTTAACCGTTGCGGCTATCGGCTTCGGCATTGGCCTAGTTACTTCTTTCTTGCGTAAATAATATGTTTGATGCTCTTAATACATTGCTTGTTAATCCACTTTCATCAGAGTTGATTTTTGCTGTAGCTTCTGGGATGGCGTTTGTTCATGGTTTTGTATCAGGGGTTAATACGCATTAAGTAGGTTTTGTTTTTACTGATAAGGGTGGCGATTGCTGCCCTTTTTTATAACTAAAGGAACTGGTTATGCGGTATTTGTTATTGGTTTTATTATTGTTTAGTTCGTCTGTTTTCTCTGAAGATTCAAATGACTATTTGGGTGTTTGTAATTCACCATCAACAGGTTCATATTCAGATATCGCACAGTCGTCATGCGTTGGTATTTTAACAGCAGATGCTAGTTTTGATATAAGAGGGTTTACTAGTTTAGGTGTTTTTCGTACCACCTCGTCAGGAGTGGTTACTTATGAAGCTAATTATCAAAGTGGTAATGCTGTAGGTTCTGTCGGCTATGGTAACTTCAGGTTGTCTACGTATTCAGAATGTCCTGATGGTGCGGTTAATGATAATGGTAAATGTCATGCTGAACCCGAGCCAGAGCCTAACCCTGATTGTCCCGATGCTCCGGCTAATCCAGATGGCTCATGTAGCTTACCAGACCCAGACCCTAATCCAGACCCAACTCCAGACCCAGACCCTAATCCCGAGCCTGATTYGTGTGATGCGACACCTAAACCTGCATTTTGTGTAGATAGTGATGCTGATGGCGGTGGTTCTGACGGTAGTGATACCGATGCTGATGGCGGTGGTTCTGGCGGCGGCGGTGATTCTGGAGGCGGTTCAGGTGGTGGTGATGGCTCTGGCATTGATAGCGGTGGTTCGGGTGGTGATGATGGCTCTGGCAGTGGTGATGGTATTGATGACTTTTGTAAAACAAATCCTGAAATGTGTCCTCCAGTTGATAGGCCTGAGTGTGTTGATAAACCATGGTTATGTGATGTTGAAAATCCGGAAAAAGATTTAATTGCGGCCATTGACCAGGTAACTAAAAAGCTGAATGACCAACATAGAACACAAATTGAAAATAAGGTTAATACGTTTAATACTGCGTCAAACACATCTAAACAATTAGATAAGTCAGAAACAATAAAAGACAACACGAAAGTAATTGCTGACAATACAAATAAAGCAACCGACAATTTAAAAGCCATTGATGATAGGGTTAGAAATTCAAATATCTTATTAGCTCAAAACGCTCGCGATTTAGATGGTCGCTTGGGTGAAATAAAGGATGCCATTAATAATAAAGGTGTTGGCGGCTCTGGCGGTGAAGGTGGTGGTGAGTGTAGTAAAGAAGATGAGGAGGCTGGGAAATGTAAGAGTGATAATGGTCTGTTAAAAGAAATTCGTGATGAGTTAAAGAAAGGCTTTTGTGATAAAAATAAAGAACATCCGTCTTGTATTACTGAGGTGTCTGGTGATGCGTATAAAGGTGTTTTTGATAGCTCCGACCTTGCTGACATTAAAGCTAAGGCTGATGATGTTAAAGCCAAAATAGCTAATAAGATTGATACATTTAAAAGCTTACTTGGTACGCCAAATATTGCACATGGTGGGAAAATATCGCCTGTTGAGTTTTCATTAAGCCATCAAGGTCATCGTGTTTCTGTAAAGCAAGATGGCTTTAATCAAGTTGGTGACATGTCGAGAGCTATTGTTATTGCTATTTGCTCAGTGTTGGCGTTAATGATTGTGGTGAGGACGTAAAATGAGAAAATTACTGATTTTGGTTTTATTGCTTCCTTCATTTGCTTATGCCGCTGAGGGGCCGTTTGATTCTCTTATTAGTGTTATTACTGGATTTCCTGATTTCGTTGAAAAGATGTTCGCCTATCTTATTGAATGGGCCGTTTATATTAAATTCGTTCTTTACATGCACTCGTTAGAATTTGCGTATGGTGTCGCTCAACACTTAGTCGCTAATCTTGGGTTGATGGACGCGGTTAATGCAGCAATGTCATCGCTATCACCTGACCAGCGTGCAATATTTGAAACATATGGTGCGCGTGAAGGTTTGGTGATTATCATCAATGGGTTAATGACTCGCTTTGTTCTGAATTTCATGGGGGCGTAATTATGGCTGTTGCAATCTATCATGGTGCGGCGGGTTCATATAAATCGGCCTCGGCGGTTTGGTTTCAGATATTACCTGCATTGCGTGAAGGTCGTTGTGTTGTCACCAACATTAAGGGAATGAAAACAGTAGAAGATATTGAAAAGGCATTGGGTGAACGGTTTCCGACTTCAACAAAGATCATTCGTATTTTAGCCAACAATGATAACGGCATTAGGCTCTGGCAACATTTCTATTGTTGGGCACCGCTTGGGGCTTTGATAGTGATTGATGAGGCTCAGGATATTTACAACAAAACTGCGGGATTTGATGCGACAAAAAACACTTATAAACCAATTTCTGATTTTGCTGAACTTCTTCCAGCTGGCTACCTGAATTACTATGAGCGTATTTTTAACTCATTCAAATCGGATGAGCGTTATGTAGATGACACGGGGTTTTCTTCTGTTGACGTTAATGGCCGCCCCGTTCTGCCCCGAAACTACAACGAATCGCTTATGCAGCACCGCCATTACAACTGGGATATTTACTACCTAACACCTGAGATAAAGCAAATTGACGCCTCAGTTCGTGGGGTGTGTGAAATGGCGTTTCACCATTCAAGCAAAGACAATACATTTTTAACTAAGCGCCGCCCTCGCATTTGGGAACACTGCCCCAAGTCAGCATCAACCAAACCGACAAAAGATAGTGCGATGACGTATCGGAGGATTCCTTTAGCTGTCCATCTTATGTATTCCAGTACATCAACGGGGAAAATTACTAAGGCCGGACTAGGAAAGGGATTGCTTTCCATGTGGAAATTTTGGTTGTTTCTTATTGTTATGGCCGCTTGTCTTGCCACGTTGATTTACACAATTTCAAATTATAAGGGATTAGGTAATGAGCCTACTATTGATGATTCAACATCGGTTGTTGAAGTTGTTCCGGTTTCTGCGGTTACACAAATTGATTCGTCTCCTGATGAGGATTACAAGACCATCTCTGATGCTGTTGCTAATGGGATTAAAGTTCCTCGCGTTGCGTCTGGGTATCTATCTAGCAGTGTTTCTGTTTCTGAATCTATCGCTAAAGTTGCTGATTTTCTAAACGCCAAGCTCTTGGGTCTTAGTGGTGATTTTAATGATGTGTATTTAAGTTCAGTTACTGCTATCAAGCGTGACAATGTAACCACTTACCGTTATCTGCTTAACTCCAAAGACCGCTATTTAAACAGTGAATTACTCACAGCAATGGGTTTTGAATTTCGTTACTTAAATGAATGTCTGGCTTATGTTGGTCACTCTGGCCGTGGTCGATTTATTGAATGTGATCATATGGCCAAGTCGTGGAAACCTGAGTTTGAAGATGGGCCGGCACTTGAGATAGAACAGCCTGAACTTGTTCCTTTTGGTGAGTTGGCTAGTAATATCTAAATTGTTTTTAATGCCGTTAGGCATGGGAGGGCGGAAATGAATTTATTGTGTTGCTGTGGTTAATCCCGCCCGATACCCCGCGTAGCGGTTGCACTTTTAATTAGTTCTTGAAAACCCTCCCCTCTACGTGTCGTTTTTCAGCTCTTTTGTTTCTGTGAATATAAATAGTGGTTTGTTGTTTATCGTCGGAGACTGATGATGTGATAGCGCCACCCCGTCTACTAAATGCGAGTTGAAAGGTTTAGGGGTGCGCCATGCCCTACCGCGCGGTCTTGAACTCCCAAAATGTATCACGGGGGTAGATTCAGTCATAACATGCAGCGTGTAAGATAGTGCTGTGTTTGCAATATCATTTGGTATCACCCGAGCATTTCAATACTGCTCTTTACGGTCATTTCTATCTTTTGTAATTTCTTCGAAGGAGGATTTTATGAAGTGTTTGTTTTGTTTTTTAGCGTTGGCTATCTCTTTCGCTGTTCATGCTAATGATGAGTACCTAATAGCCACTGTACTTCGTTTTAATGCACCGGACGTAATGATGGTAGATATTCCATCATTCCCTGATGTCACGGGTAAAGATATGGGAGTACGTATTTTGGGTATTGATGTGCCGTCATTCAAAGGTAAGTGCCAGGCTGAAGTTCACCTTGCAGTTCAAGCAAACATTTTCATTAAAAGCATAATAAAACCACCTCAGGCAGTACTATTGAAAGACATCCAGAGGGGGCATTATTTTATGTATCATGCTGAAGTTTACATAAATGGTTCATCTCTTGGTGATGAACTTGTAAAACGTGGTCTAGCCAAAAGAATTCCAACAGGTAAATTCGGCCCTAAACTTCCTCACATTGATTGGTGCGAAAAAGATTTTAAGTGATCGTCTGATAACATGCTCACGGGTAGTATCGAATTGATTGAGGTTCTGTCCATTTAGCTTTGCATTTTACACAGATATAGCACCTGCTCTTTATGTCATACCTGATAATTGATGCCCCAGTACCACAATGACTACATATCTCTAACTGATCTGGATGCTTGACTCTTAATAGCTTGCTGTATAGCTGTGGCTTTCCCATATCGCCTCAATAAATCACTGTACAAAAACACAGTGTAACGCAAAACGTATACTTTTGCCCTTTTCATCTTGATTCAGAGCCTTAGCCTATTGGGCAAGTTTGCCTGCGAATAGTACCTTGATTCTGTTCTAAACTTTCAAGGCAAGGCTATCTGGATTTCTGTACTTAGAGGTGTAGAATGCTGGTTAGCATACGATATGATGCTGAGTTAGCTGTTTTACCATGCTAAATCAGCTATTTAACGTAATTGGTATTTTGCGCACCGAATTTGATGGTTTAGCAGTTTTGCTTAATGTTTGACGTTTACGGTGAGATATACGATCTGAGATCGTTGAATACAATGTTATGCAAAAGGAGTGGTTATGAGTAATGAATTGATTAAAACGATTAATAAAACTGATGGGCTTACAGCATTGCTCGAACTTGGTGAAGCCCTTATAGATACTAAAATCACTAATGACTTATTGAGCAATATTCCAGTCGTTGGAGTTATTGTGAAACTCTCAAACTTAGGTGTCGGCTTATGCGATTATCAATTTATCAAAAAGCTTCAAAAATTTGCATTTCAGTTAGATTCTATATCAATTGATGATAGAGATAAATATTTCAAGGAAATTTCAGAAGACCCGAAGAAACAATCTAAAGTAAATGACAACTTGTTTTTGTTAATCAATGCGGCAGATGATATTGATAAACCAATTTTAATAGGGATTGTTTTTTCAGCATATATCGTTGGTGGTATTAGCTATGAACAATTTATGCAATTCGGAGTTGCCATAAATGGGTTAAATGCACATCAATTTAGTTTGTTGAAGCAGCAGAAAGATAATCTTATTCCGAGTGACGTCGGGCATACGATGGCTTCATTTGGTCTAGTCACTGTTGTTATACCTGCAATGATGGGGAGTGCAATACCAGAGTACTATCTTAACAAAAATGGAGCTTTATTTTTGAAGTGTATATATGGCATAGATATCGACATAACCTAATTGCATAACAAAGCAATCAACACGATTTACTACATTCGCCATTTTAGGTTTGCCTTTAGTTTCAGTGGTTAAGGCGGTAAAATTCAGGTTGGTTTGTGTCGTAGTAAACGTGTTATTGCGGCGTTAGGTCATTGTCATCTGAAATAATTAATAAATAGAGGATAAAATGAGTACAAAAATTTATAAAGGTACATCACTGTCTCAAATTGCTAGCTTAAAAAATAATAAGTTATACGAAGGTACATCATTAAGCCAAATCGCTAGCATTAAAGGAGCTAAGGTTTACAAAGGAACCTCATTATCCCAAGTTTTGAGTGTTAATGAAGGGAAAGTTTATGAGGGGACATCACTTAAACAAATTGCAAAAATTGATAATGGTAAGGTTTATCAAGGCACAAGTTTAAAACAAATAGCACATATTAAAGGCGGCAAAATTTATCAAGGTACAAGCTTGACGCAAATAGCACAAATTAAAGGACCTGCAACACTTACTGAGGTTGCAGCAATTTTATATGTTGTTCTTGGCCTATTTTGAGTTGATATTAAAATGACCTAACAATGCATTTAAGAGTGATTCCCAACGCTTGGCATTTTTGTCTCCGCGTTGGGTTTAGCGTTTACGGTGCAATGGTTTAGGTTAGGTGAAAGCGTTGCTCACACCTTATTGCGGGCATTAACTGTATTTGGAGAGTTTTGTGGGTAGTTTAGATTCTTTGGTTGTTAACCTAGACAAAATGGGCTGGTTTATTCCGCCATATATTAATATGGGACAATTGGAACAAATATTGAGTGGGTTTGATAATAATGGTCAGGTTCAGCAAGAAGTATTGAGTGACTTGTTACCCTCAATCTATTCGATAGAAAATATCTCAGCTGTATTCATTGAGAAATACACTGTAGCCCCTTTTGTGAAGGATTACCTCAGCGTCATCGATAATGGGATTGAATGTCACTATTTAGGTCTAAATTATGCTTCTGTTAGCACGCTAATTCCAGTGGTTGAAGGTATAGCTCGTAAGCTATCTAAGCACAGAAATGTGGAAGATAAGTACATTAAGCAAACTATCAAAAACCTATGTGCAAGCTGCAAAGATCAAGTGGTAGCAAATAAGGTTGGTGACTATGAAGAAATAGAGTCTATGATCGATTCTTTTGAGAGATTCGCAACTAACAAGCTTTATTCAGATTCGAAAAAATATCCACATGTGGATAACACAAATAGAAATGGAATTACTCACGGCGCATATACTGATCTCGATTTTGGCAGTTCAGTAAGCTTTTACAAAGTAATCGCGCTTATTAATTTCCTGTGTTTTCTCAGTGCAATTGACGCCGGATTGTCATGGTTTCCACCGAAGGGGACAATTGAGGGAGTCTCGAAGGCTCGTTACTATTATCAGTGTCAAAAGTTTTCAAAATTGCGTTTATCATACAGCTAACAACACGATGCTATTACACTCGGCATTCTTGGTTTGAAGTGTAATTGGTCTTGTGAATTCAACGAAAGCGCAGCTTAGGAGGAAAAGTGAATAAAACTACGATTAATTCAGATAAAAAAAAGAAAAAAAAGCGCAAGAAGCCATTAAGTAAACATGACTTAATAAAAGCTCTTTCTGATCAAAGATGGGACTATCGAACATCCCAAGCACTCGCAAAAGAATTGAACTCAAATGAAAGTGTAATTAATAAATATTTGAATGGCGATCCTGAAATCAGAAAGTCAGTTATGAAAGATAAATACGGTCGTAGCTTGTACACATTGAAAAAACGAAAGTCTACATTAGGTGATTATTGGGCGGCTTTTCGAGCTGTCAACTCAGCTAAAACAGGGAGCTGAATATGACAGTTCAAGAAGTTTTTATGTGGGGAGTTATTGGCGGAATATTACCGGAAGCGTTAGCTCTATATAAATTGAGGCACGCGAAGAAAGGCGAAAAGCCGGATTGGCTAAGCTCTGGTTTTTACTGGATTGTTACGTTGATAATGGTATGTCTAGGAGGACTTACTGCTCTCGTATATCAAAAGGTGGGCGTAAACATAAATGAACTAGCTGCATTACATTTAGGTGCCGCAACGCCGTTGATCATTGCTAGTTTTGAAAAGAAGAAGCCTCAGATATCTTGAGCACAGCTATAAAGTAATCAAGGTGATGGGTTACACTCGGCGGTTTTGGCTTACCCCGTCTAGTAATACGGGGTGAAAGTCTATAACGCATGACACCTTACAATTGGTCGCAGAATTTGCTCTTTGGAAACAACTTAAGTGATGCGGCCTACTCTTCCACAAAGTACAAACCCGCTTATTCCTCTATGGTTATCTTTGAGGGTTTATCATCGTTTCCAATACTAGTGAATGACTAATGCCTGTTGATATTTATGCAATTAGAGTCAATGTTTATACGTGATTGTTTGTTTTTTGTGACTATACTAACTAGTTATTAGTGCATAATGTCGATAGTATGTTGATAGGTTGGAATTTTATAGTTTAGTGGGTTATCAGCATTCATCGTTAAAGACTATATCGAGTATAGAGGGATATATGAGAATTCAATATCGCGTTGTTTGTGTTTGTGGTAATGAAGGTTCAGCTAGATTTTATGACGATGATTCACCCTATTCAGCATATGGTGTGTGGGATTTTTACGATTTAAATTGTATTACAAATAGAGCATCTAAACCCGTTGATATGAGTTTAGAGGAAGCAATCATTGAATCAAAACCTTGTTGTAAAATATGTAATAAAGAGATGGCTCCCGAAAATTTTCAACAAATATAAGCTCAAACAGATGTCTAAACCAGATTCAGGCATCTGCATATTATTCAATTTATCTTATGAATGAGTCTAGCCACTTTGACTATCATGCATAATAAATTACGGTCTGGTTCCGAACCTATCTCTATCAATGCATTCCCAGTAATAATCCGGTCTGGTGTGATTAGCCTACCTTCTTTGATACTCCATCCTCTCCAATCATCACTTAATTGGTCAAGCTCAAGGCCAGAATACAATTGCACTCTAGCGGTATTGGTTTCCCCCTTATCCCACTGCGTGACAGTTCTCACATTTTCAAAGCAAAGATTAATGGCGTCTTCTATGCTTACTCCGCATTAAAATCGAAAAGGATTAACCAAATGAAAAATCATAAAGCGATACTATCCGCTATTGGTGAAGTAACAGGGGGTCACTTCGCAGAACTGTTGGTCGCGGAAGTGTTGGGTGGAAAGGTAGTGGATGAAGATGGCTATGACATATTGTGTCCAGATGCTCGTCAAGTTGAAGTTAGGTCTAGGGTTGAAGGGACAGACTCTAAAACACCTCGAGTTACGTTGACGGCCAAAAAAATGGCAATCTGTACTGATGTCGTCGCAATAAGGTTCAACAACAATTATGTGCCAATCGAAGCCAGGCTGGTTCAACGAAATGAATTAGAGGATCTTTATTCCCAGTACCTTCAAACCGATGGCAAAACTGCCCACTTAAATTGGCAAAAATTTTGTGCCAGTACAGGAGCGGTAGATATTCTTCCAGATGTTCTTGCTGTTTATGATTCGCTCTAAGCCTAATAAATCCTTCAAGTAGATGCAGTTATACCTGGTCGTTTTGGCTTGAAGTTCTGTGTGCTTAAGAGGTAAAGGCTTACAACGGGTGAGACACCAACATGGCCGTCGAACTTATCATGGGAATCACCTCCCAAAGTTCTGATTCATTTTTGGCGGCCATCTCCTTACCTTATAAAGTCAGATTCGTGTTTGATCTAAAGAGACTCCTTAATGGTAAAGGCTCTAAGCTGTCCCGTATGCGGTTCATGTGAATACCTAGACTCGCGCTCTCTTGGTATTAGAGTGTGTATTTGTGGTGTTGCAACTTTTGAGGCGGTAAGCAGAGCCGAGGCCCTGCTCTTTTCTTATCGTGATATTAATCTGGCAACTTTGATGATCTGACTAAGGTTTTTTCTATCCGGTTCGGCTCCAATCTCTATCAATGCATTACCCGTAATAATTCGGTCTGGTGTTAACGACCATCTATTAGGTGTAATTAATAAGCCTTTTCTTATACTCCATCCTCTCCAATCATCACTTAATGGGGCAAGTTCAAGGCCAGAATACATCCGCATTAACCGTTTGCACTCTGGCGGTATTGGTTTCCCTTTGTCCCATGATGTGACAGTTCTCACACTCTTAAAACAAAGTTTAGCTGTATCTTCTATGCTTAATCCGCATCTGTAAAATCGAAAAATATAGTTTTCTGTAAGTTCATGTGTATTTCGCATCAAATCCTTCTTATCGCAAAGAAAGGATTCTAATTGATTGTTTTATAATTACTTTTGTTTTTTAACATAAGCCAGCATAATGCGCACTGAGGGTGTAAGAACCATTTAGAAGTGTCAGGTTTGAGCCAGTTAGAAATGTCATGTTGAACTAACTTCAGAGCACCATTTACTTGATGCGTGCTCTGGAGCCAATGAGATGTTACTGACTATGACTATGACTGATGACGAATTACTGCGGATTAAACTCATCCAGGATATTTGTGAAAAACGTATAACCGGCGTCGATGCTGCCCGCATTCTCAGTTTGAGCGCCAGTTATGTTTGAAAAACTGGTGTGCCCGCCGATTTTAAAATCTGTGTCTCTTATGGCTCTGATTGGCTTCAATTTTTAATTTGGATCGTATGTTGTTTGGTGATTGGTGCCTAGTCAGATTAAAACGATGTGCTGTCAGTCGTCATCTCTGGCAGACACTGTCATTACATTCAGAGCCACACTTGCTTGATCGTCATAACTCATCTCCCAGGAAATATTGACTGACCAGAGATCCACATGCACAGAGTCTTCAGCTATTGCGAATGCTGCTTGTTCATCGGGCTCATTGTGTTCTCTCGCATATGGATCCCGGATAAGCGCTGGTTACGTTCTCTGTAGAATGATAATTTTTAGGGATTGCGCTTTCCGGGATGACGCGCTGTGATCCTTGTTTTTTAGCCATATTGATGAACACCGCTGTGTGATTGTCACCCCCGAAGGCCGACGGTTCAGCCCCAAAGAGCTCGATTCGTGGGCATTACGGTTTGATGAGTATCATGCGCTCAAACGGATGTACGAGCTGGACTATGTGCCGGTGCGCTCCAATGTGGTCACGCCGTTGCCGTTCCGTGGTGGTCGTCGGGTCAAAGAGCCACGAAGTGACGCGGTAACCAAAGCGAAAAAGAAAGCTTGCCGTAAGGCTCAGGCCAATAAAGCCAAGCGACTTCCCTAGCCTTTGGGTATCAAAAAGCCCGCGATTGCGGGCTTTACTTAATTTTCTGTTGATGTCTCAACTTTTCTCCAAGCAAAGAGTTCTCCACCTTTTTGCTCGTAGAACACACCTTTTTCTATTAGATGTTTAATTACTCTTTGTACTGTGCGATTAGAAATACCTAAATCGTAAGCAACGGTTTTATGTATATTTCTTGGCCATGGTTGAGGTGGTAGCTTTTCCTGCACCTTAAGAATTAAGTCATCTTTTATTATCACTCTAGGTACACTTGGATTTTTAGAGTTCACAATTTGAACTATACCATCCTTTCTTTTAGCCGTTATTACATTTCCACAATGACATGTAACTGATTCAGAAGCCTTTGCAATTTTAGGAAGCTCAATCTTAACCGTTGAATCACAAATTTCACATTGTTGATTTAGCAGCTCAAGGTGGTTATTAGCTAAAGTGAACTTGTTTTTATCTTGGTCATATTCTGAAACTAATAAACGATTACATGATGTACTCGGGCATCTTATGCTTCTTATATTAGAATGTCTTATATGCTGATCATATCCAATGGTTGTATTGCACTCTGGGCACTTCCTAGTAACATGTTGAATTTTCTTATGTTCGTTAAGAATGATACCGCTATCACTTAGCAAATTATCCAGGTCCTTTCTCGCATCTAGCACTGATTGAGCTGATTGGTCATCTTCCTGTTCATTGTCTATTTCTTCTAAGTTTTCAATTCTTAGTAATAAGCTTTCTATTTGCTTCTGTTTAAGTTCATTTTCTTTTTGTTGAAATGTTTTAACATCTTCTCCAATAATGCCTTTCCAATCACTAATTGCAGTATCATTGAATGACTTTAATGATTCTATAATATTTGTAGTGCTTACAATTTTTTCATTAATTATTTTTACGTCTTCGACATCACTACCTTGAGAGTCTTTACTTATTTCTTTTAGCCGTAATGATAGTTTATTTAGTTCATTAGAAATGTTATTTACTTTTTCAGACGCGTTTATTACATATGTTTTCAAATTCTCTTTATGATAATCTTGTGCTTCCTGTAAAGCCGTTTTTTTAGACGACTCTGAATAAATATCTGTAATTAACCATGAAAATGCAATTGATAACATTGCGAGGGCTGTACTAAATAATGATACTTCTCTTTCTGTTAGTGAAACGGCAGAGAGTGTTATCAAGATTGCCACAAGGGATAGGCCAAAGGCCGCGACAAGAATCTTTCTCACAAAGTCACCAATTATCAATGAATTATCATCACATTTTACTCAATTTTCAGCTATGATAAAAGCAATCATTTGTCGAAACACTTTATTCTATTTTTTCCTTTTCCCATTCTAACTTCAAAATCCGCTTCTCATGTTGTGCCAACATCTTCTTTAGCTCACCAAGTACCGATTCATGCGCTTTGACCGAGCGAAACAGCAAATAACAAATGATGAGAGTTGGCGGCGTTACCCCCAACTCAGCAAACAGTTTTATGAGTTCTCCCATATCACCGCCCTATTTCTTCTCTTTTCGGAAGGTATCCCACAGGCCAATCAGCATGGCCGCTACTGCCGGAATTGCGCCGCCAACCTGAGCGCCCGTTTCACCAATTACCACATTAACCAGCTCGGTATTTCCTGCCAGTAATCCTGTTGCTGCACTACCTAGAAGAATCAAACCTGTTTGTGTGCTCTTTTGCTTAAAGTCGATCCTAGTAATCCCTTAGAACGTAGAAATTTAAGTGTGTATGCGCCAATCACGACGCCCGCCACGCTAATGGCAATGCTTTTCACCGTGGTTGCTGTCATGCCAGCCAAACTGACTATGACATGTATATTAATCTCGTCACGAACGATACAAATAATTGCCGCTATAAAGAGACCAATTAGCATTGGAGAAACAGCGGTTTTCAACCACAACAATGTATGAACAAACCAGAATAAAAAGACGCTTATTCTTCCTATACTCTATAGTGATTTAGTTATATCAAAATCCTGTAGGGAGTGCGCTATGGGTAGATTATTGTTTCTGTTTATTAGTTTTATCATATTCGGGAACCAGCCACTTGCAGCATTTGCCGTGAGTGATTCCGAAAAATATGTCCGCGCCCGAGAGGATATGGTCCAAAGCCAGCTCAGCATGCGCGGCATTGTAGACAAGAGAGTGCTGACAGCAATGAAAAAGCTCCCTAGGCATCTCTTTGTCCCGAAGATACTGGCTTTCAAGGCATACACAGATTCCCCCCTGCCGATCGGCGAAGGACAGACCATATCACAGCCGTATATTGTTGCCCTGATGACGGAAGTGCTCGAACTCACTGGCAATGAAAGAGTGCTCGAGATCGGAACCGGCTCTGGATACCAGGCAGCGGTGCTTTCCGAGGTAGCAAAAGAGGTGGTCAGCATCGAGATCAAGGAAAAGCTCTGCACTAAGGCCGGCAGGCTTCTGGACTCTCTTGGTTATACCAATGTTGAGACACAATGTGGTGATGGCTACTTCGGCTGGAATAAGGGAGCGCCCTATGATGCTATTATGATCACCGCCGCTGTTGACCATATCCCTCCGCCCCTTTTGGAGCAGCTCAAGGACGGAGGGCGGCTGGTTCTTCCTTTGGGAAATCCCTTCAGCTATCAGAACCTTGTACTCGTCACCAAAAAGGGGGGGGACTATAGGGTTTGGCAAATCGCCGGTGTTCTCTTTGTTCCCATGACCGGGCACGCAATGCAGGCCTCCGGGGAATAGCAATGATTCTCCCGGCAGTTTTCCTTGTCTCCCTCTCTTCTCTTGCCTTCGAGGTACTTCTGGCCAGGATCTTCTCGATCAGCCAGTGGAATCATCTCTCCTTTATGGTGATCAGCATCGCACTTTTCGGCTTTGCCGCAAGCGGCACCGTACTGAGTATTCTCGATTCAAGGAAAAATGGCTGGATAAAGCGATTTGCTACAGGGAAAGCGACATCGGTTTTGGTGCTTCTCTACAGCTGCTCTACGCTCATTTCCTTTATTATTCTGACAAAGCTTCCCCTTGATTACTTCAGGCTTTCACTGGAGTCAATTCAGGCATTTTACCTTTTTCTCAGTTATACGCTTCTCGCGATACCGTTTTTCTTCGCAGGTTTTGTTGTGCTGGCAGCTTATGTCGAGCAGCCGGAAAACACAGGCATAATCTACTTTTCCACTATGGCTGGTTCCGCTCTGGGAACAATTCTTCCCTCCCTATTACTGCCTTTTATCGAGGAAGGAAAACTTGTCGTGGCCGTTGCGATAGTCCCCCTTTGTTATGTAACTGCAGCCGTTTTTATAAAGAGTAAAAACAACATCGGCCCCCGTTTTCCGGCCCGAAATCTATTTTTCTCCCTAGTAAGTGTTTGTACTATGTTGCTGACTGCGACTCTGCTCTTCACCCCATGGGGCGGTGCTCAGCTGGCCGTTACCCCTTCGCCGTATAAATCACTGAGCCAGCTTCTGCAGTTTCCACATTCAACAGTAACAGAGTCGCTGAGCAGCATAACCGGCAAAATAGAAACCGTAACCAGCCCTTATATCCGTTACGCACCGGGCCTCAGTCTCAAATATAGCGGCAGCCTTCCCGTGCAGAAATCCATTTTCCGGGACGGAGACGAACAACTGGTTCTCTATGGGGCAGACGGCAATTCAAAGGCGTTCGGTTTTGCGGAATTTACCTTGCCGGCGGTAGGCTACGATCTTGTCCCCCTCCCTCAAAGCGCACTTCTTATCATCAGAGGTGGAGGGACCAGCATACCTGCGGCACTTGCTGCAGGGGTCCCGGAACTGACCGTTATTCATGAGAGCCCCAGTATATCTCGAGCCATAGGGGAACATTATAATCTGCACACAACGTCCGTAAATCCTCGAATATTTCTCAGGCAGTCGCAAAGAAGATACGACATCATCCATCTTGAAAACTGGGGAACATCCCTGCCTGGATCTGCAGCACTAAGCCAGGAGCACCTTTTCACCACGGAAGCCTTCGGGGAGTATCTGAACCACCTTTCTGAAAAGGGTATCATCGTCATTTCACGCAAGCTGCTTCTTCCTCCTTCCGACTCGATCCGTCTTTTTTCCACAGCACTTCAGGTCCTACGGGAGCGCGGCATAAAAAATCCACAACATCACCTTGTTCTATTAAGAAACTGGGGGATTTTCACACTGATCGTTAGCAAAAATCCTATTGAAAATATAGAAATTCCGATGGACTTTGCTGAAAAGCTGAATTTCGATATTGTTTATATCCGGGATATGCAGCCTTCTCTTGCCAATCGCTTCAATATTTTCGAACTCCCCCATCATTACCTTGCCGTCGAGAAGCTGATCCAGCATTACAGTGAAAAAAAGGAGAAACAATTTTTTGATGATTACCTTCTGGATACAGCACCACAGGATGACCACAGGCCGTTTCCAGGCCGCTTTATCAAGTGGGACAGGTTAGGTGATTTGTACCGGAGCATGGGAAGCAGACCCTATTCGATGCTTCTCTCCGGAGAGATCGTCATTGCTGTGGTTTTTTTCGAGGCGCTGGCTGTCGCTGCCCTGCTATTACTGCTTCCCAGACTCCTTGCCAAAGGGAGAAAAGAGAGAGTTCCTTTAGCGCAGAAGCTCTACTTCTTTTCCATCGGGGCGGGATTTATGTTCGTGGAGATCTATTTTATCAAGGCCTATATCCTGATCTTTTCCAACCCGGTATTCAGCTTTACTTTTGTCCTGGCGGGTATTCTGCTCTCTTCCGGAATCGGCGGGTGGTGGTCTCAGAAAATGGGAAGAAATGCAGTTATCTATTCTCTTACGTGTCTCTGCCTAGCGCTCCTTGGAATTATTATCTTTATGGATCTGCTTTTCGATTACCTTTTAGGATTACCCGCACTACTTCGCTATCTATTTGCCCTGCTTATACTTCTTCCGCCGGGCATTTTAATGGGAGTGCCGTTCGCTCTGGGAATGCGCAGTCTCCTTACAACCCCTTTACAGCGGGCCTATGCCTGGGCGATGAACGGATGCGCCTCGGTCCTCACCTCCATTGTAGCAGCTGGACTTGTCCTGCATTCCGGCATCCAGTCCATTATGCTTTGCGCAGCGGCATTTTACTTATTAGCGGGACTTTGTTCGAAAGGTGCCGGAACCGAAAAAGAACAAGATACTCTATCCGCCAGTAGTTAAAAGTTATATGCAATACCCACCGACATCATATAAATGTCTTCTCCTGCATCGAGTTCGTATAGCTCATATTCAGCTCGTATTGAGACTGGATTTATATTGTATGCCGCACCAATACCAAATAGTGGGCCGTTTCTGGTGCCAACCTCATTGAACGCAGTAAAAATTTCCGAGTCTCCAACAGTATCCGTTTCATGAAACCCCACTTTACCGAAAAGTTCAAAATGTTCAGCCACAGGTAAAATCCCTAAGACAGAAACACCATAAGTAGAACTGGTATATCTCAAATCACTAATTTCAAGCAATAACTTACCTAAGTCAGCATAAAACACTTCAGCTGCAAAGTTTTCATTAAAACGAAAACCGACGAATAACTTAAAACCAGTATCCGTATCATTGAAAGATCCACCCTCACTCTCTCTAAGTGTTTTTTCTTCTGACGATACATCAAGCTTAGTTTTACCAAGTGAGCCACCGATGTATCCGTTCTTTGGGTTATCTACCAGAACTGTGGCGCTAACATAGTTGGATTCAGCGCTTGCTAGAGCAGAAGCGAATGCGGCGATAATGCTTAATCCAATAAAAGTTCGTTTCATTTTCAACCTTCCTTGCTGTATGAAACACACCTAATATGAATGATACACTGTCACACTAACATCATGATTCTTATTGAGTTTTTGTATCACGGGGGTAGTGAATGGCGGTCTTTTTTTCATATCTATACCGTAAATGCCATGACAGTGTAACGCTTGTTCAAGGATGATTGCTGAGGGTTAATATCTACCGGAGAAATTGAGTGCAATTGTGAGCAGAGTGATAAAAGGGGGGAAAGGTATTACCCACTACCATGATTCAGTTTGCAGCATTAGAATCCCAGAAACAGCGCAGCTAGTAACGCAAATACTGCAAGCGATAAAACACCCCGACGCCATTAAAAACATGACAAGCGACAAATAAATTTTGCGGATAGTGAAAAGGTTTTGTCGCTCGCTTTTTGTTTCTAATCTGCAAAATCACTATATTCTGGGCTGTCGTAACGTTGTCGTATTAGTCGACGTTTCCTTTTACGTTCCTGCTGATTGAAATCCTGGTAATCATCTTTATCTTCATCCTCAAACTTAAGCTTTGAGTTCTTATGAAATTTTTGATCTAATTTAGCCATTTTTATTTCCTAAAATACGTCTAGAATGTATGTTGTTAATTCTAGAACATTGGTAATATTGTTTAACTAGATTATCGCGTGATACTTGTAATCAATTGAAAATTAAGTGGTTAACACATCACTAGGTACTTAGGAAACTTATATCAAAAAGGTTGCACAGGTGGTCACACCAGCCTTTGATTGTTCATTTAAGTTTGTTTCTTGTGAAGTTAGTCTCCCCCCCCTGTATCAGCAACCCAAATATCATCAACCAGAGCGCAAGATAGCATTTTTTGCAAAACTAACTCTAAACAATACGCGCGCCCATCGGAACATTTGGGCCATCTTGTGTCTTCAGTTGCAGTAGTTTATTGCTATCAAAACACCGAGTGATCATGAGTATCCCCAATTCCCCTGCACGAGGACGGAAGGTAATACCGTTATTCCAGATCGAGGTAATAATGCCATCAGGCTCCATAATCGGAAAATGCAGTTTTGGCTCAAGCTGAATTATCTCTTTATTGTGCACATCCCCTTGCAAGATCACATCACGATAAAACGTGGCCCAGTTGGTGATAAGCGCCACCTTATTGCGTAATAAAGTAAAGAAGTTAGGTATAGCGGTAAGAGGCGAACCAGCACGATAAGCGCGAAAATCACCATCAGGGCTACGAATTGATTGGCGTATTAGGGCCGGGCTTTCTACATCTCCGGGGAAATAAGGAATATTAGCTTCATAATTACCCACATGCTGCTCAGTCAGCCCATGAATAGATGGCTTTCTACCTCGGAAGTTGGCAACCATGATGTTCATTTCAGATTTCATCTCACGAAAGAACCATGAGGTAATGAGATCATTAGAAGACACAAATTGAGCCTGGCCTTCCTGCTTGGCCTTTTCCTTTTCCTGTGACACCCACGCCGGATCGACTTGGTGAACACACACATTTTGTGGCGCACGATGAGTCAGCTTTGCTCCCACATAGGCCCCCATGATGCCAAGCCCAAGGCCGGCAGATGTGAACATTGCGTCTTCTTTTTCACCAATCACCTGAGCTTTGGCTTCTTCAAAACCAGTCACTCGCACCGGATCAAGCACCTCCACATCGGCATCTGCACTCAACATACCGTACAATTTGTAATAAGTGTGGCCATCCCCTAAGGTGTGGTTCATGGAAACAACTAAGGCAAAGCCTGGTACAGTCATAGCCTGCTGCAAAGGTGTAACCTGTTTGTGTTCCACTTGTCCTGATTCAATAGGAATCACTGCCACTTTAAATAAGGGCTCATTTTCATCGGTTGCAGGTTTCGAGCGAACGCATTGTACAGGCAATAAACATTTTATCAGCGCTTCATAAGGCATGCTCAATGAAAAGCCCACATCTCCAGACGTATACATTTTCAAATGTTGGTCAATGGTAGCCTCAGGTTCAAACATCCTGTTATATGTAAGCGCAGTGACGCGATCTTCTGTACTCTTTTTTACGATTCTAGAAGTGAGCCACGGGTTTTTCTCTAAAATCATTGCTAAGCGATGGCGTAGGAACTGGATCGGGGCCGCACCTTCATATAGGGTCACGGTAGTCACAGGTGGCAGATGAAGGTTTTCAAGTTCCCACTTAGTTAATTTCAGTGTTTCTCTGCCATCAGGATTAGAACGCTCATGTCTGCTCATTTGACACTTCCTCTTGTATTCTTTCTTCAGGCTCAACTCAGCTAACGCCTACAATAAGGAGTGCCAACATTGAACCAGCCAAGCACACCGAACTTCATACCAAAACTGCCGAGTGTAATGCACCACCTTGATTGTTTTTTATGCGCACTGAATTCCCTCAAGGTAGTTAGTTTGATTCAAACAGCTCTCTCTTATGAGAAATTAGGTACCAAATACTCCAAACTCCGAAAACAGCGAATGCTATGACAAATGACCAAATTTCTACGCCAGGCAAATAATCGTAACCTTTTGTGTCCGGTAAAAATAGAAACATGAAAATAATCGTAGTGGACCAATATAGTGAAATACCGCCAACTGCTGCGGTTGTTACAAGTGCCCACTGTTTTCTATGCCACAATCCAAATAGTGAAGCGATAAGCAACGGAACATATACAACTGTATCGCTAGCACCAAATGCACGGTTAACTTGTACACCAAACTCACTGACTTGCTCCGCACTCTCTTGCAGCCCATAACGAACAGTAAAGTCATAGTCAAATACTGACATGGTTTGACCAAGAAGCATCAGTATGATTGAAAGAGCAATGAAAACTTCCAGTACCCAAAAACCTAAAGGCCTTTCTCTGTTTTTCATTTGATCACCAATATTGGACTGTCCCCCCTGTGTCAAACTACTTGTCGCTTATAATTTGGCCGGCAGGCTCAGTTGAAGCCTTATTGTCTTGTCCAAGGAGGCCGCTAGCCATTTCTTCACTTCCGTCGATTCTCCAAGCAGCGACAACACATCCCTATCTATGTCTTTGTCTGACTCAGACTCGCCACAGAAGACCTTTAGTGTATTGGAGACAACTTCCATCCGCGGGCGAATTGGCGACAGGGTTATGTTCCAGGCACACGCTGCAAATGGCCTCTCTGGCTTGAGTTTCCCACCAATCACCTCGAGTACTATCTGGAGATTTTCTACAAAATTCCAGTGACATGTCCAAAGCAGGTCGATGGCAAAACCCAACGAAAAATCCTCACCGTCCATCCCTTGAAGATCTTCAAAAGGGATTGTCTCAACCGTCTGCCTCCAGAAATCTTCGTGTTCCTTGTAGTGATCCGGACAGTCTTTTTGGCCGTAAGAGAGCCATGCATACTGTGTGCTTGGGTCCTGTTCTGACCTAGGCCAATCGGTCCAGCTGCGGAGCTTTTCGATCACCCGCTGCACCTGCCATTCTTTCAGTGGCGAGCGTTCCCCAAGGCAAGCGAGAACCCGAGACGCCGGAACTGTGCCTATGGTTAAGTCGATCGATGCGCTGGGACATCCGGCAACCCAGGCCGAGAGAGCGGCACAGGCATTTTTCGATACGACTTCAGTGGGATGAGTTTGACCAGGCGTTCGGGTGCCTAATCCCTTGCTGGTTTCTCCTGTCGCGATTGCTTTAAGTATGTTGCTAACCCATCGTTCAGCCTTGTGGTGGCATAATTCGAGAGTCGAGATGAGACCTCGAATTTTCGCCACGTTCGGGGCAATGGGAGCGATTCGGTCCTCCATCTTATCGATGGTCGAGATTTCCGAATCGGCTCCCTGAGCACAATTACGCCACCATGTTCTGCAAGATGTCGTCATTTCTTCTGCTCTCCTAACTTGTGTGCTGCCGGACCATATTTAGGCCGAACGCCTACAATAAGGTGTGCTAACACTAAATTAGCCAAGTTCACTGAACATTACAAAAAAATGCCGAGTGTAATGCATCACCTTGATGGTTTGTAGCTGTAACTCGTTGCCGGAAGAACTTCCGCTATTTCGTTATCAAGCATACTTAATACGCTCTCATAACCGTATTTAGGCTGCCAACCTAGCTCTTGTTGCGCTAACGTTGAGTCATAAATACGATCGAGTGTTTGAGGCAAACGCCAACCTCGGTTAGCAAAATCCTCAGCAAGATTTGGTGCATACTCCTGTATAACATCATCGGCACTTTGATACAGCCGTTCACAACATGTTCTATTAAATGGAGTTTGTCCGGAAATGATATAACGTCTAAAGCCCGATAGGCGTTTTTCTACTGCACAAGCATGAGCACTGGCAACATCTCGAGCATCAATACCACGCGTTAAACGATAAACAGCCATTAAGTTTGCTGGCTCTGGGAAACAGCGTGACATTTGAAGAACAGTGATAGGTAAATTGAACAAATTTGAGATATTTTCAAGTATCTGTTCAGCCTTAATCTTTGATTTGTGGTAAATCGTTTTAGGTTTTGGAGTAACTGTTTCATTAACCCAACCCGCTACGCCCTCTGGCGTTGATGCAAAACCATAAAGGGCAGTAGTGCTCGTGAACACAAAATGTTTAACACCCTTTTTTACACCCAATAAGGCTAGCTGCTCCGTTGCTTTTATATTAATTTCTTCAAATTCATTGTCAGATACCAACCCAACATGAGGAGCGTGTAGTGCCGCTGTATGAATAATGACCTCAACGCCTTCTAAAGCTTTGGTCAACAAAGCGGTATCACGAATATCTCCGACATAATCCGCTGTTGAACATGGCGTTCTATCGATCCCAACTACTTTGTGTTTTTTCATTAGGTTGATGTAGATTGCACGCCCTACTCTACCTGCTGTCCCTGTAATTAAAATTTTCAAGTTTTACCGCCTATTGGAATACACGAAGCAATATTAATAGCTAACACCTACAATAAGGTGGGCTAGCACAAAACTAACCAAGCACACCGAACTTCATAGCGAAACTACCGAGCGTAATGCATCGCGTTGATTGCTTTATAATTCAATTGTCACCAAATGAACGTTCATAGGAGATAACTCCATTTGGTGAATCGTCAGTTGCTTCTTTGAACCCATTGTTTTCTAGAAGTTTAATTGATTGAGCATTACCAACATCAACTCCGCCAAGCAATTTAGATACTAGTTGAGAACGATTGCACCATTCAATTAGTCCCACCATAAACTCATTGGCATAACCGTTACCCCAAAATCGCTCACCAAGAAGATAACCAATATGTACATTGGAACCAGACTTTTTTTGAGCAAACTCATAGAGAAAAATGAAACCAATAATCTGATGACTCTCTGAGCACTGGATTATAAGGAAATGGCTGTTAGTTACCATTTCATTTATCCATTTGCTTGCTGATTCAACACACTGAACTGATTGGAACTCTGGAGGAAGGGATTGGGTTACATTTGGCGTTAATATTGTTAAAGCAATATCAGATAACTCTGCTTCAGAAACTGACTGATTTAGAACGCTCAGTACATTACTAACCTTCAGTCGATCAGTTTCAAAAGAACACGTTTGAAAACTATATTGTTGAGTCATCCATCGTTACCTCATGAATTGAAACACCCTGCTAACGGTGTTTTTCAAGATTGTTGTCACCCATTAGCTGATTTTTATGCGGCTTTCCGCATGCGATTTTCTGGGTTTAATGTTACTGGCCCTATCGGGTTACAGTCTTGAATTTCACGAGACCAGCGTAATGGGTTCTTAGCTTTAGCTAGCCGCAGTACTTCTTTCCTTTTAACGAGTATTTCTCTATCAATACCAT
>NZ_JAKJSP010000042.1:0-60107 GCF_050337085.1 Photobacterium sagamiensis
TCCGGATGCAATGTACTGGCTGGGTCGTTCATTAGAATTTCAGGATTTTCAAAAGGGTTTAACCGCCGGAGAATGGTTCTATAAATCAGCTGAGTTAGGTAACCCATGGGCGATGACCTCACTTAGGGATAAAACGAATTGTGAATTCTTTGGTTGGCCGTGTAAAAGAACAAACTGGAGTGAAAAGCGATTAGAGATCTGGCGTGACATGACAGCAAAAGGTGATGGACGCGCTGAATATTATTTATCACATTATGATTTAGGATGGAGAGGATATATTCCATTTGTTAGAAAAAAAGAGAAAATTCGTAGAATGGTTAGAGCATTAGATATGGGGGAAGGTTATGCTGCAATAACATTAAATGAAATTGTACTCGGAAATTATGGTTATGATACCGCACCAAAACAATTAAGAGAGGAAAGTGCTAAGTATTTATTAATTGCGGCAAATAACGGCTATGCCCCTGCCATGAGTGATCTTACAAGTTATGCTGATATTATTGGCTATAAAGAAACAAAAGAATGGTTATATAAAGCACTTAATCTTGGTTATCCTGCTGCAGCGTTTTTATTAATGATTAATTACGATGAGGGACGATATGGGAGCACAAAAGATAAAGAAAAAGCGTATTATTACACAAGGATTTTAACAGCGTTTGGTGGGAGGTATTCAAATAGCTCTTATATCTCTAGAGACGGTGGTTACATTCAAGATTATTTATCAATAGAAAAAAAATTGAATTAGATAAAAAAGCAGAAGAATGGCTATCTACTCATACAGTAAATCACTTTTACAACGAAGTTAATTTGTTTTAAGCCATGATGAAAGCCTTCTTAACACAACTAACACATGCCATATTGATCAATGTAGTTCTCTGCAGCTACAGCCATGCCAGTTTCGAACAAGGTATGGAATATGTTCAGCAAGCCCGTTGGTATGATGCTGAGCAAGAATTTAGGCCAGAAGCAGAAGCGGGAAATGCGCATGCAATTTACTGGCTGGGGCGTTCATTAGAATTTCAAGATTTCCAAAAGGGGCTAACAGCTGGGGAGTGGTTTTATAAATCGGCTGAACTAGGTAACCCATGGATGATGGCTCGCTAAGTGATCAAGCAATTGTGGTTTTGGATGATCTTTCTTTAATAAAATAAGAGTCGAAATGATTGTAAACGGTCTGTGTAAATTACAGGTAATACATTTTCCTATAAATTGAAATACAAATTAAATATATTGATAATGAAAGTGGGGTAGGTGGTTTGTATATATCACGGCTGTTTTTGACGGTAGATTTCCATATCTATTTGTGACTTAATTTCCAGTGGTATTTCTTGGTCTAGATGGAAAGAATAATAATAACAATATTGACATTAAAAACATACTGATGAACATATCCAAGCAAATCAATGTAAATCTTGTTTTACTTGAAATATACTTGTGAAGTCACTCTATTATAATAATTTTCACCGTGTAATTAACCAGTCGGTTTGATAGCCTTTCATATAGAAGCTTGGATGGGAATATATTCATGGATAAAGTAAAAATCGCAATTTTGGTGTTATTGTCAACATTGCTAGTTGGTTGTCAATCTACCGGTAGTGAAGCGGCAAAGCAAAAAGCCATTAAGAATGATATTGAGTCTTTTGTAAGTTATAACTTCAAACAAGCTCAGAAATTAATTCCATCTAAAATTGGTACGGTTATAAGAGATGGCGATGAGGTCATCATTGTCTTTAATGGTGATAAAAGTTTCGACGGTAATAGTGCTTATATACGTAGTGATAGTCACGATGCACTAGAAAAGCTTTCTTCTTTACTAGCTGATAGCCCTAAATCTAAAGTATTTATTGCAGGCCATACTGATAGTGTTGGTAGTAAGGTCTACAACAAGGATCTGTCGGCTAAACGTGCGAAATCTGTATTGAAGTTCTTTGTTTTAAGAGGGGTTGATCCTGATCGTATCGAAACACAGGGTTTTGGTGAGATAAGCCCTATTGCGAGCAATAAGCTGGCTTCGGGGCGAAAACAAAATCGTCGCATTGATGTTCGAATTACACCTTGGGTTGAAAAATTCGAATAAGAATCATTCCTTATACCTGCCTGTAAAAGAAGGGAAGCATGATGCTTCCTTTTTTGTCTTATCTTCTATCATATTTACATTTATTGAAGAAAGCATAATGTCAACAATTATCACTTTTGAAAATATCTGTCCTTTGAATGATTATGATGTATTAAACGTAAGAGTGTCACTTTTTCCTTCATGATTCTGTTTTATTTATAACTAAAATTGAGAGCATCGGTGATTTTCTTGTTTGTTTGTATTTATTTGTTCATAGAAAGGGAATAAAGGAGACAACTGATGAGAAGCAGTGTGTTGACTATAAGCATAATAATAAGTGGCCTTTTGGTAAGTTCAACAGCATCGGCCGTAGAAGGAGCCGATAATAATAATAATTTCGGTCTAGTGCCTCTAACCGATGCAGATTTTCGTAGTCATACTGAGGCACAGGTTGAATTGGGGAAAAACCTATTTTTTGACAAAATTTTAAGCGGTAATGAAAATATCTCCTGTGGCACCTGCCATCATACCTTGACCAATACCGCCGACGGCTTGTCTTTGGCAATTGGTGAAGGAGCCAGCGGTTTGGGGGTTAATCGTGATACCGGTGAGGGTCTTGATGCTGTTCATCAGCGAGTTCCACACAATGCCCCGGCAATCTTTAACTTAGGTGCAGATGCATTTAAAGTTTTGTTTAATGACGGCCGTATATTTGAAGACGTCGGTCACCTCAGTGGATTTACGTCGCCTGCAGGAGATTTTTTACCAGAAGGCTTAGAAAACGTCCTGGCCGCGCAAGCCATGTTCCCCGTAGCCAACGCCACCGAAATGGCTGGACAAGACGGTGAAAATCCCGTAGCAACTGCCGTAGCAGCTGCCCCCGGTGGCGAAGACTTTAGACTTGCCTGGGATCTGCTTGCCGAGCGGTTGCAAGGTATTCCTGAATATGTGGATATGTTTAAGGTCGCCTTTCCTGATGAAATCAGGTATGCCAACGAAATCACCTTTGTTCATGCTGCAAAGGCCATTGCTGCCTTTGAAGGAACAGCCTGGCGTGCTGATAATAGTCCGTTCGACCGTTATCTACGGGGTGAAAAACAAGCGATGAGCAAAAATGCCCAAAAGGGGATGGATCTATTTTACAAACAAAAGAAACAAGGTAGTCAAAATCAAACGTGCGCGAACTGTCACAGCGGGATCCTTCAAACCGATCATGCTTTTCATGCCATCGCAATGCCTCAGATAGGCCCTGGTAAGGGAGATGGTTTTGAGGGTCGTGAAGACTTTGGTCATAAACGAGTGAGTGGTGATGAAGCTGATCTGTATAAATTCCGTACGCCGTCCCTGCGCAATATTGTACTGACTGCACCTTATGGTCATACTGGCGCCTACAATACGCTGCGCGCAGCTGTTGAACATCATGTCGATGCGATCAACGCCTTACATGACTACGACCAAAGCCAGGCTGTTTTGCCATCAGGCGTTAATTTTGATGGCGATAATTTGGATGACTTTGATTTTGTAGTTATGGACTCGGACACTTACAGAGGGTATATCGCTGATGCCAGTGAAATACAGAGCCTCAACTACAGTCGCCAGGATATTGACCGAATTATGGATTTCCTGCATGCGTTAACGGATCCGGCCAGTCTCGATTTGCGATCTCATACACCTAAGCGCTTACCCAGTGGTTTGCCTTTAGCAGACTAATACCAAGCGGAAAAAAGAAAGGAAGCATAATGCTTCCTTTTTTTAGCTACAGCGTTTGAGAGCTTTAACCACACACAGGGCAAGTTGGCTGTTTGGTGAGTTTCATTTCACGCCAGCTCATCGACATTGCGTCCAGCATCAGGATTTTCCCTGTTAGCGGGGTCCCCATATTTGCGACGACTTTAATGGCTTCCATCGCCTGTACGGCACCTATGATGCCAACAACAGGAGACATAATCCCTGCTTCAACACAGCTCAGGGTTTGCTGGCCGAACAGGGCGCTTAAACACTGGTAGCAAGGCTCATCGTCTTTATACGTGTAAACGCTGATCTGCCCTTCCATACGGATAGCGGCACCCGAAATCAGCGGTGTTTTTGTCTGATGACATAAACGGTTGAGCTGATTACGGGTATCAACATTATCGCTGCAATCAAGCACAATGGAGTGCTGTTCGATTAACGGTAAAAGCTCGTCATCACTTAAGCGCTTGGCGATAGTGTCAACTTGGGTGTAGGGGTTAATCGTGGTTAATGCCTGTCTGGCAGATTCCACTTTTAACTGGCCAATGGTGCTGTCATTATGCAGCACCTGACGTTGCAGGTTTGAAACTTCCACTTTGTCGTCATCGATCAGAGTGAGTTTTCCTACCCCTGCTGCCGCCAGGTATTGGGTTGATGCACAACCTAAACCACCAGCCCCTAAAATGAGCATAGATGCTGCTTTCAGCGCTTCCTGACCATCAAAATCAAACTGACGAAGAATGATCTGGCGGTTATAACGAAGCATTTCTTCATCAGAAAGTTCTACCACAATGCGGTCCTGTTCAATATAGTTTCGAGTTTCGAGTTTCGAGTTTCGAGTTTCGAGTTTCGAGTTTCGAGTTTCGAGTACCGAGTATCGAGTATCGAGAACCTAGACTCTAGCACCTAGATCCTCTCCACTCTCCACTCACATTAGTACATCGTGTGATTGAAAAACTCGATAGTGACGTCTTCACCCGGCATAATTCGCCCGCGTTCTTGTTCAAGAACCACGAAGCAGTTGGCTTGGTGCATCGAACTGAATGCGCCAGAACCCTGATTTCCTGTGGTTGCCACTTCAAGCTGGCCTTCAGCGTTGATCTGGTAAATACTGCGTTGGAAGTCGGTACGCCCCGGACGCTTTTTAAAGACGGTTGTTGCTTTTGCTTTCATGCGTTGCGGTGGTTGATACTGAGAATGACCAGACAGCTGAGCCAGCATTGGTTGCACCAGTTGATACAGCGTCAGCATGGCGGATACCGGGTTGCCTGGCAGACCGCAAAACCAGGTGTTTTCGATAGTGCCGAAGGCAAATGGTTTACCCGGCTTCATCGCGATTTTCCAGAATCCAATCTCACCCTGCTCATCAAGAATGTCTTTGGTGTAGTCTGCTTCACCGACACTCACACCACCAGAAGTGATCATCACATCTGCTTCGTTCGTTGCCTTGGCGAAGGCCTCACGCAGTTTTTCCGGGCAATCTGGGATAATGCCCAGATCGATAACATCACAGCCAAACTTTTCAAGCAGTGCACGAATACCGTACCGGTTGCTGTCATAGATCTGGCCAGCTTCTAATGGTTCACCGACCGGACGCAGTTCATCACCGGTTGAGAAAAATGCAGCCTTAGGGCGTGCAATCACGTTGATCGTTGCAACACCTAATGAGGCCAGTAGCGGCATTTCACGTGCTGTAATACGAGTGCCTTTAACTAT
The DNA here is from genome assembly GCF_050337085.1 of Photobacterium sagamiensis. Classification (NCBI taxonomy): domain Bacteria; kingdom Pseudomonadati; phylum Pseudomonadota; class Gammaproteobacteria; order Vibrionales; family Vibrionaceae; genus Photobacterium; species Photobacterium sagamiensis. The sequence continues at coordinate 5,504 of NZ_JAKJSP010000042.1, forward strand.
TACTACATCACCAAGGTGAACATCATCACCAATCGGGCGGACATTATCATCAGCGGGTGGCTTGATCAGAAAGCGAATTTGGTCGTCGTTGGCTTCTGTTTCTTCTTGCATGACAACTGCATCAGCGCCTTCGGGCATCTGTGCGCCGGTCATAATGCGAATGCACTGACCTTCAGACCATTCGCCGTCAAAAGGAATGCCTGCAAATGATTTTCCAGCAAGAACAAGCGTGTCGGTAGTGTTCAGATCCTGAGAGCGAATCGCATAACCGTCCATTGCTGAATTAGCAAAGGGTGGCACATTAATTGGTGAGAGAATATCTTCTGCGATGACACGTCCCATCGCGTCGGAAAGGGAAACAGCAGAGACTGCTTCCAAAGGCTTAACATCGGCCAAAATTTTGTTCAAAGCCGTTTCAACAGGCATTAGGCCTGGAGCGTCACAACATCCCATATTGGTGTCCGTCGTTAGTTATAAGTTATAGGCTTAGTAAAGGTTTATTATGACAAAAAAAACGTGTTTGAACTATTCACTTATCATTATGTGATGTAATTGTTTTTATTTGCAGGTATCCTTCGGTCAGATTTATCACTGGCGTAGTGATTTCAGATAGACATTATGAATGGGCACGTTTTTGCATTTAAGCCCAGGCCAGTTGGAGGCGAAGAATGACGGCATTAAGCGAATCTGCATTAAAGGTGCGTGCAGCACTTGAAGCTCGCGGACTTGAAACACCAATGACTGACAAAGCTGTGAGTCGCGAAGAGAAAAAAGAAAAGATCGAATATCATGTGCGTGAGATCTTAGAGCTGCTTTCGTTAGACTTAACGGATGATAGCCTGATGGAAACACCTCACCGTGTTGCAAAAATGTATGTGGATGAAGTGTTCTCCGGATTAGATTACGCAAACTTTCCGAAAATCACAGTGATCGAAAATAAGATGAACTGCGATGAAATGGTGCGAGTGAAAGATATTACGCTTACCAGTACCTGTGAGCACCATTTGGTGACGATAGATGGTAAGGCGACTGTCGCTTATATTCCGCGTGGCAAGATCATAGGTCTGTCAAAGATCAACCGCATAGTGCGCTTCTTTGGCCAGCGTCCTCAGGTGCAGGAACGTATGACACAACAGATTTTAGTTGCGCTGCAAACATTGCTGGAAAGCGATGATGTTGCGATCACCATTGATGCGACGCATTATTGTGTAAAAGCACGCGGTGTGATGGATGCAACCAGTGTGACGACAACAACGGCACTGAGCGGTATCTTTAAAAGAAACCCCGCGACACGTGCTGAATTTCTTCATGGCATCCGGTAATTTTATACAAGTAAAAATGAAGCCGCGACTTGTTCGCGGCTTTTTTTTGTTTTTCTGAACGCAGATTATGGAGTACGGTTTAATGGATCTGATCAAGCTTTCCCGGATCAGTATGAAGCACTTGATAACGCTTCATGTCATGTTAGATACCTTGAGTGTCACGGCCAGTGCCGAACGATTATGCCTGAGCCCGTCATCTGTAAGTAAGACCTTGAGTCAGCTGCGGGAAAATTTGAATGACGAGCTGTTCTATCGTCACGGGAACAAGTTAGTCGCTACTCCGCTTGCGCGGCGACTGGGCCCGACAGTACACCAGATGATTAATGACATGAACCAAATCATGACGCAGGAGGCTTTTGAACCGTCTCGCTATGAAGGTCGTTTTTCACTGGCTATGCGTGAAAGTACCTTTGAATTACTGGCGGCTAAGCTAAGTGCTCAGGTGCTCGCGCAGGCGCCTAATATCCGATTAGATATCTGGTCGAAAGATAGCTTAGGGTTTGATGGGGTATCTAAAGGTCAGCTTGATTTTATTATGTTGCCTCATGACAGAAGTCAGCCACCGAGCTCTCATAATAACTTGGTATGGGAGACCTTAATTCATGATGAAATGGTCTGTCTGATGAATCCGTCTCATCCTTTAGCCGATAAGAACTTAACCATTGAAGATTACCTGCGCTATGGTCATATCGGGATCATGGATAGCGATCTGAATGTTCCTTTCTTTGAATTACAACTTGCCCAACAGCATCAAAAGCGCAAAACTATCATTACCGTTCCTGATTTCGGTGGTGCAGCACTGATGTGCCACCACAGTGATCTACTCTTTACCTGCTCGAAACGCTGGGCACAAATCGCTTTTCAGGCTAAGGGATTGATCACCAAACCGTTACCCTTTAATTACGGGGATGTGGCCTATAGCTTAGTCTGGCATCAGCCAAGTATGAATGATCCCGCACACCGATGGTTGTATGAGCAGATAAAGCAATGTTGTAAAGACGCATAACCTGAATTTTGATTCTGTTATTAAACATAAACCGCAGGCAACACTAAGTTTCTCACCCCGCGAGAGGTTAGCCCGATTGCCAGCTGGTCAATATCTTCTTCCAGACAGACAGCCCATTCGCGAGCTTCACGTGTAACCCCGTGATGCTGAAAAGCATTGAGCTTAATTCGGGTATCGGTTGGCAGTGTGTTCAGGTAGGCTGCTAGCTCGTCGATTTCTGCATCAAAATCCGTTATTCCGGGAATGTGAAGCAAACGCACTTCATACAATTTTTGGTGTCTGGCTAATAGTTCAATAGATTGAAATACACGATGATGATTGCGACCGGTCAGCCATAAATGAGTTTCCTGTTGCCAGGCTTTCAGATCGATCATCGCGCCATCAATGACGGGAAGCAGTTTCTGCCAGCCATTGCTGCTAAGGCTGCCATTGGTATCGACCATGCACGTTAAATGCTGCAAATCGGGCGCTGATTTAATCGCTTCAAACAATGCAATAATGAACTTAAGCTGTAGGGTTGCTTCTCCACCCGTAACGGTAATACCCGTAATAAACAGACTATTTTTTCGGATCACTGCCAGCATCTCTGCAACCGAATATTGCTGGGTTTTCGGGGTTGATTGTTGCGGGCAAACCGCTAAACACTGATCGCAGTGGCTACAGAGTGAAGCGTCCCAGCGTACTCGGGTTGTGCCTTTTTGTTTCTGTAGATCTTGCCCGTCCTGATCTTGTTCATAGAGCGATAACGCCTGAGTAGGACATTGCGAAACACAGTCGCCGCAATCATTACAGTGCCCAATCGTATGGGGATTGTGGCAATTCTTACAGTCGAAGTTGCACCCTTGCAGGAAGATAACGAGCCTGTTGCCAGGCCCGTCAACGCAAGAGAAAGTCAGAATTTTACTGACCGTCGCTTTATTTACAGTCACTTTTATTACTCTGCTTTATTTAACATAGCAAGGGGATTGTTCATGACTGGCGACTCTTGGTTTGCGATTTAAGATCCCGGTCTTTTCAGCCGCTTCTGCGCCTAATCCTGTGGTATTGGTACGAGAACCTTGTTCTTTAAAGATCGCAATATCTGATAACTTAATCATGTAACCCGTCACACGCACTAAATCATTGGAACCAACATTCGCAGTGAATTCTCGGAAGCCAAGATTGAGTGCCCCTTTGCACAGCTGATACATTGCTTCAGGGTTCGACTTAACGGTTTCATCAATGGTCAGGATCTCACTGATGCCTGATGTGTAGTATTGATGGTGCTCAGCCAATGCCTGAATGTGAGAAACCGGATCCGGCTCTGTACCATAGGGAATACGTACGCCCGGAGTCACGCCTTCATCAAGACTAATACCGCCCTGAGAGTGAAGCAACGCCCGATCACGGTAGCCGTAAGTCACTGGCGTTGATTTCACAATAGTATCCAAGGCTGCTGAGATTTGATGGCCTAACTGGTTTGCTGTTTCGTCATGACCGTATTTGCCGTTGCGGTCAGATTTTTCCATCAGAATGTTCACGGCTTCGGCCATCCCATAAATGCCGAACATTGGTGCAAAACGGTTCTGGTCAATTAAGCCTTCTTTGACCAGATAGCTATCAAAGAAGTGGGATTCTTCATGGAGGAACTTCGCACGGGCTTCAATCAGTTCATACATGATTTGACAGTAATGAGGCAGGGTTTCGGCAAAGAAGCTATCGCTGTTTTCTGCTTGCAGTGCGACCTCTTTTAAATTCATTCGAACCAAGGTATTGGCACCGCCCGCCAGTGGTAATGAGTTATAACAGCTGACAATACCGAAGCCTTTATTGTCGAAAGCGTTGGCATGAATAGGGTAGTTAGCGATATGTGGCTTACTGCATTCACAGATATTGCTGGCTGCGACACGCAATAGACTATCTGGTGTGAGTGTCGGATCGTACATAAAGGTCAGGTTTGGCGCGATTTGTTTTAGCTCGGCATCGACTTTGAGAATGGTACGACAGATGATGTTATCGCTTGGGCCGATGTTCACATGCATAAAGGCATCGGGCAGGGTCCGGTCAAGCATGATCCAGAATAGCTTGATTTTACGATAAATTGCCGCTTCATCCAGATCATCAATATAAGGAATTAAGAGCTCATCAAGTTGACCCAGATATACGGGGATGTTGGTCACTGAAGGCACATGATGATAAATAATGGTTAATGCGTTTAGCGCTTCATCAAAATTCGTCGCTGGTGGTAATTCCAGATACTCCGAACCTTGTTGAAGAAATTTGGCGTAGTCAGGCAGAACATAGCGTGGTTTGAATGGGGCATTGCCCTCAAACATATCGCAGATGATACCTGCCGTCATAGCGGTTTTTACCCTTTCAGAGACGGGTAGGTAAGGTAAGCTTGCATCAGCTTCTAACGCGAGATAATTTGATTTTTGCTTAGGGGAAAGCGTCGGATCAGTGACGATCTGTTTAAATTTAGCCGGCAAAGTCATAGTACAAAATCCACGTAGTTATTATGGTTATAAGTTACCGTCTACTTTAGCTTTCCAAAAGTGAAAAACAGAGAATCATTAATTTGCCAAATGGAAATTCGCAGTTCCCGTTCACACTTTTTTTTCCAGCAACAATAAAAAAATAATCACTTTTTTGTGCTAATTGGTAATGCCTGCATTTGAATAAATTTGGCTGTTATTTAAGTTTGTTTTATTGATGAAAATCAATCGGTTTGTCAAATTATTGACGCTTATTTCTCAGAGGAAAAGAGTGAGTCTGGAATACTAATACTAAAAAAATAACCTATTTGAGCTGTATGAATAGCGATTTTTTGTCTAAATATATAATGAGTAAACAAAAATATCAGGGCTTTTCGAACCATGAAAATCGTTTCTGACGGCGTTAATTATCATGGATTGAAGTCAAATATTTATTCATTTTCCACAGATAAGGATCGCGTTGACGATGTTTGATCATAAGCGTGTTTTTCCTCAACGGTACGGCCAATGTTTAGCGTTGTCTTTATTGCTGTCCGGTGGAGCCTCAGCTGGCGAAAATTTCATTACGGATAAATATGTGGTTGCTGTTGAAATTTCCCCTGCAGAAGAAAGTGTCGCTGAAATAAATGCTGCTATAAAGATCCCATTAGTCAAAAATATCGCAGCGGTTAGAAGCTCCCTGAGTTGGTCCTACCTGGATGATGTTGCCGTTAACAGCAGTAGACAACTGTGCCCGTCAACAGGATCGAAAGTGTGCTTTTCTCAGCTATCAGAACAAGCGTATGCGGCTAATAATTTTTATCCACTCTGGCATGAAGAAGCGTTAAGAAAAGAGCTTGAGTTGCAACTCAAATCCGTTGCTGACACTGAAATGGTACCCGGTTTAACGGAACGTCTGTCTGAATTACGAACCTTGGCATTATTTATAGATCAGCGGGCTTATGATCTGCTCGCGACGGATAGCTATTACGTTTATCAATCTTATCTGACGCAGATCAAGCAAGATCGCAGTGCGTTATTCAGAACAGAGCCATTAACTCTATCTAATCAATCTGATGTGATGTTAAGTCAGCTCTCGTTGCCGTTGACTCTGACAAAATTACAGTCATTACGACCGCGAAATACAAAGTTTGAATTTGCAATGAATATCGTGGAAAAGATGCAGCAACTGCCATCGCATCCGTTATCTTCTTTTCACTTACAGGGAGTGATTCATCAAGGTGAGATAATAACGGCAGGTCAGGCGTTAATTCGCGTTTTTTATGATCAAGGTGATCTGGTGCCGTTAGATTTCGAACTGCTTTCGCAGAGCGGCGTCATTAATAATTCCGGTGTTGTATTTGACAGTATCAAGGGTTTTCAGAGACGTCATGGGCTCGTTGTCGATGGGATTATAGGGCCTGAAACGGCAATGCGATTAACCATGCCATATGATGAAATCGCCCGCCGCATCGCACTTAACTTACAACGCAGTCGCGTTACAAATCACATCGAAAATACCCCGCATATCTGGGTGAATATTCCTGATTATATGCTCAGAATATTCGATGGCAGTGAGGTGGTTTTTGAGTCAAAAGTGATTGTCGGGCGCTCAACCCGCCCAACGAACCTTTTTTCATCATCAATTAATACCATGGTTGTCAATCCGAGCTGGAATGTGCCATTAACGATCAAACGAAAGGATATTGTCCCGAATGTAAAACGTTCCCGTGACTACCTTGTTAAACATAACATGCAGATTTTGAAAAGCTGGCGTGATCGTACGAAAATTCCGGTCGATCAAATTGACTGGCAATCGGTGAATCCAAAAACATTTCCCTATGAATTCCAGCAAGGGCCAGGTCCGAATAACGCCTTAGGTAAAGTGAAGTTTCTGATGCCGAACGACTATTCTATTTTTTTGCATGATACGCCCACACGGGGATTATTCCGCAAAACGAAGCGTAACTTTAGTTCGGGCTGCGTCCGAGTTGAAAAAGCAGACGATTTGGCGAACTTTATTATCGACTTCCAGCGGCGGAGTAATATTGCGCCTTATAGTGCCATGGTGAGTAGCAATAGTTCAGATACGGTATATCTATCGCAGCGGCTAGGGGTTGATTTCATTTATCTGACAGCCTGGATAGATGAGAACAATGCCCTGCAGATGCGTGAAGATATTTACGGTTACGATAGCCCTAGAGCAGAGCCTGTTGAATCGAAGTATATTTCGATGAAGAATTTCCGTCACTGAGTGTAATACACTATACCCAAACCGCGATTATAAAGGCCTGAGAGTCACTTGATTCTCAGGCCTTTATGTTTTCAATTTTTTTTCTAGTCGACCCTTTTATACCGTTCGGTATTATTGTGTTATTGGTTTATCTGTCTGGTCTTTGGTCTTCCATAACGATACGACGATCGCAATGGTGATAGTCAGTGCAATAACACATAAGGAAACCGGTGTTGGGAGAGCCCATGCCGTTTCCATCAGTAACATTTTTACGCCAATGAAGCTGAGGATAAACGCCAGTGCAACTCGAAGGTAACAGAAACGGGTCAGCATACCTTCTAAAACAAAGTACAGTGAACGTAAACCAAGCAAGGCGAATACATTTGCCGTAAGAACCAAAAACGGTTCCTGCGTGACGGCAAAGATTGCTGGAATGGAATCCAACGCAAACATCACGTCAGTTAGTGCAATAACCGCAACCACGATCATCAATGGTGTCGCAATCCAGCCTTTGTTGTCTTTTACCAGCATTTTGTTGCCCTGGTATTTATCGCTGACTCGGAAGCACTTCTTCACTAAACGGACGGGGAGGATATCTGAAAAATCGTCTTGTTCCTCATCACTTTCTTTCCATAGTTTGTAGCCGGTATAAAGCAAGAAAGCGGCAAAAATATAGATAACCCAGTGGAATTGCGTCAATAGTTGTGCACCAATGGCGATCATAAAGCCACGACAAATTAATGCGCCAACAACGCCTAGCATCAGAACCCGAGGTCGAAGCTGTTCAGGTACAGCGAACTGACCAAAGATCAATGCGAATACGAATAGGTTATCGACACTTAATGATTTTTCCAGCAGATAGCCAGTGAGGAAAGCCGTTGCTGCTTCACTGTTGGTATAGCTGCTTTCTGGTGCCAGAATTGGCCAGTACAAATAAATAGCAAAGTTGAAAATTAACGCAAGTGCTAGCCAGAAAAGACTCAAGACGGTCGCTTTCTTGATTGTGACTTTTCCACCGCGGGTTTGACACAAATCTAACGCCAGCATGAACATTGTGAGGACAGCGAATCCCTCATAACTTAAAATACTCATGTTTTTCTCCTTCCAAACGAACGCGGAAGGGGATTGGTATGGGTTTAACCGTTGACCTTCCGCGCATTAAATAATCACACCTAATGGTGCGTTTAATAAAGGCGTTGGTCTCGTCATAGTGGTGCAAGCTGCGTTTAAAAGTGAACAACCACTTAAAAACGTTAGCAATTACAAATCCACTATCGGCTGCCGGAAGTGTGTGGCTTCGAGATGACGACAGACGAACAATTGGTGACTACTCCCCAAACACGCGGATTCTATTCTTCTTTGATGGCAGATGCTAGCAATTTTACGCATGAATACTTTTGATGACCCAATGTGAAGAGTAAAAAAGTGTTGCACGTCTCGTAGGAGGCGGAAAATGTGATCTTCTCCTTATCTTTTATGTAAAAAAAGACACTGATATTTATCAATGATTAAATTTGGTTTGTGGTGCGAAAAAAGTTGGCGAAGTAACTGAAATGCAACAATACTTAATAGCTACTGAATGGTTAATTTTTGTGCAACAGAAAAAAGCAATATTGAGAGGTCTACATCTTTCAGGTTATTCTTTTTTTTGTTACTTTTATATTACAGTTGATGCATAAGGGATAAACGATGGAACGGAAAATGCTAATACGAAATATTTCTTATATGGAGAGGGAGCTCGCTGATATGAAAAAGGAATTAGCACAACTGGACGCTAAAGCAGAAGTGCTAGAGTTAAGGGAGTGTCGACCTAAGCAATTATATCAACCAGATTCTCAACTCAGGGCGATGGCAATTGCATAAGCAGAAGCCCATTACCTACTCTGGAGTACCCCTCTTTTCTTCGAAGAGAACAGGTTTTAGAAGATAGCTGATCTTTGAAGAAAATGGGCGATTAGTCGCGCTGAGAATGTTAAGTTTATGTTGCTGGAAACGGTGTGTTACGAGCACCGTTTTAGTATGAATTTACCGTCATTTGTCTAGTGCTTAGGTGTAATATGATTCGGGATAAGTGTTTGGTACGTCCACAAAGGACGAGTTTGATTGGCTTTTATTCTGTGTTAGCCATTAACTAAATAGAACCAGTATTCACTCAAATGGCTGCCTTGACAAAAAGAAAATGAATTATCGAGGAACTCTGCATATTAAGGTTGTTCGGGTATATAACCACCGTGACTTCAGCGTTTAAAATGCTTCAGTTGTTATAGTTAACAGTGCATCATACTCTATAAACCTCCTCCTTTATCATTATATAAAATAGATGTTTATTTCTATAATGATATGAAAAGTTAATTGCTTAGTGTTTGTTAAATCCCCACCTTTATTTAAGTCGCGTAATATGTTTTTTCCAACAAAAATAAATCATGGTTTAGCCATGTCAGCTTCATTAATTTCTTATTTTAATATTAAAAACCCCCACAAATTAGAAAGATCTAACTAATTTTCACTGCCATTAATAAATGTATAAATAAAGTGACTGCAGTCAACTATTTGAATTATAAGCAACCCACGCCTTACTCTTACATCAATTCTGTGACATGAATAAAAAAACAACCTCCCTTTTGGGAGTATGCTTATATGCAGTTGTTAATATTCTGTAGATTGATCCAATGCTAGATTTTGATGCTGGTAAAGAGCGAATAATTCAGGAGTTTGTTCCGGGTAAGCAGGTCACTCTTGCGCACCTAGTTGCTAATCCGACTGAGGAGTTATGCGAGAGAGTGGGGGTTGAAAGCAAAGGGGCTATTGGCATTTTAACATTAACGCCAGGTGAAACATCCATCATCGCTGGTGATATTGCCACCAAAGCTGCCAATGTACATATTGGTTTTCTTGACCGTTTCTCTGGTGCGTTAGTTATTACTGGTTCCGTTTCTTCTGTAGAGGAATCATTAAAGACTGTCATTGATGTTTTAGAGAGAAATTTGTCTTATAACACCTGCGAATTAACCAGAACCTAAAATGAAAAATAATCCGTTAAACAGTATCGCATTTATTGGTGAGGTTGATGCAGGTAAGTCGGCCCTTATTGATAAATTAATTGATCAAGAGACACATACCGGTAAAACACAATCTCCCATTTTTTATCAGGGACAAGTTATCGACACCCCTGGAGAATTTGTTGATAACCGTTCATGGAATGGTGCCTTGCTTTCGACAATTTGCAGCGTGAAAACCGTGGTGTATTTACAGCCTGCCAATGCGAAGCGTTTTTCGCCGCCAAGTGGATTATTAAGAGTGTATCCAAATAAAACCATTGTCGGGGTTATTAGCAAAGTCGATGCACCTGATGCCGATCTGGAAAAAGCGACAAAATTCTTACGGCAAAATGGCGTGCCAGAGCCTTACATTCATACTTCCATTTTTGAACAAGCATCAATCGATCATCTTTATCACCATTTACTTTCACTCCAGCAGCCCGTGCTGGCGTGATTTGTGTGAATACCATCAAGGATTGCAGTAATGAAAAAACTAATTTCTGCTGCGGATATACGACAGGTTAAGTCGGAAAATAAGACTTATATTGTCGCTCCCGTAAAAGACTTTATTGTCACTCCCGAAGCGCGTGATGTCGCTAAAGTGGAAGGTATTGAGATTTTAGAATCTTCTCCGCCTTCACCACAGCCACAAGTTGCGGCTGCTTCCCAAGTTGTAGCTGTTCAACCGATACCGGCGTCAGCACCGACTGCGCAATCGATTCAGTCTGAAATTGAATCGCACCTGTCAGATGTTGATTCTGAAAAGAGTGCATTGATTCAGTCATTAGTAGCAAAAGCTATGGCTGATTTTAATCAGCAAGCCCCTGATTCACCGCGCCAGATTAATGATGACGGGATTGTTTTAGTTCGTGGCAATGCCGTTCAGCTCAATGAATTCGATGGCGCACCAGGCAAAAATATTGGCTTGACGGACGTTATTGGTGCTGAAGACGGCAGTAACATGGGCGTGGGTTACATGGGGTGGGAGAATGCCTTCTTCCCATGGACGCTTTGCTACGACGAAGTCAACGTTGTACTCGAAGGTGAGTTACACGTAAAAACAGCATCAGGCACCTCAATAGGCAAACCTGGCGATGTGATTTTTATTCCTAAGAACAGCACCGTTGAATTCGGCACCCCGACGCATGTTCGCTATGTCTACATTACTTACCCGGCAGAGTGGGCATAAGTATGGACAACCATACAGTGCCTCAATTTATTACTGAAGACTATCTGCGTCAGCATTTTGGTATGCGGCAAGGTGGGGAAATTCAGTTAGAGCCGGGCACCCGTTTTACACCCGCAGCGCAGCAGATGCTGAATGAAAGACAGATCACCGTTCGCTGGCGTGATGAAAAAGGCCAGGTATTTGTTGAGAAACCCCATTCAGCAGATCTACAACATGGTCGTTCTCAAAGCACCTTGCTTGAAAAAGTACATCCGCTGAAAAGTAACAACGTACGTCCCTCAAATGGCTGTATGTTGTGTGGCTCAGATGTGGCGGAAAAACCTGCATTGATGACCCACCTTGACGATCAGGTTCTTGTGCCGAAAACCCATCCCCGCATTACGCTACGTGGCAAGCTGGATTCTTGTATCAGCTACTGTGTTTTAGTGCAGTGCGAAATGCGTCAGCAGCCAGAATTACTGCAAGGTTTTATGGCCGATATTCGCTCCTATCTTGGTCAGATCCTACAGGCCGAAGTGACCGGGAAAGCGTTACCTGAACTGACGCTCGGTGAGTTCAGTTCAGATACCGTTCACCAATGGTCACATAATCCGTTAAAGCACCTTGGCCATGATCATATGTTACCAGATGTTAGCTATGGTGAGCTTGTTGCGCAGTTGAATTATTTACGTGCGTTAGTGCGTGAATTAGAGCTGGTGGCAACTCAGGTGTTTATCGATCACAGCATGAAGTTATCGAGTGACGGAATCGATCGCAACGATATCGTGGCCGGTTTGAATCGTCTTTCCAGCGCAGTGTACGTGGTGATGATCTTGGTGTGGCAATGCCAGAACGGACAGGGTTCAGTGTTAGGAGGATTAGCACATGGAACTGCTTGATAGGTGTCGCGCCAAATGTCGCCAGCAGCCGAAACGCATTGTGTTCCCTGATGCTAACGATGTGCGGTTATTACATGCTGCCAACGATCTGAAGCTTGCTGGTTTGGCGGAACCTATTTTATTAGGCAACCCATTCCAGTTGCGTGATTACGCGCACCGTAGCGGTATTGCTGTGCCGTGTCTGACTATTCTGACTCCGGAATTTGCAGGCTGTTTTGACGAAATGGTCGATCGCTATATAGCGAAACAGCGCAAGCCGATTGAGCGGGAAGAGGCGATTAGCCGCCTTAAGCTGCCACTGAACTTTGCCATGATGATGGTCGATCAAGGCTATGCCGATATCTGTATCGGCGGCAATATTTCCACTACCGGTGATGTGATCCGAGCTGCAATCCGCGGCGTTGGTGTTGCCCCGGATTCAAAGACGGTATCCAGCTTCTTTATGATGTTGTCGCCAGACGGTACACAAACCCATGCGTTTTCCGATGCCGGGGTTATTCCGCTGCCAACGGCTGAGCAACTGGCAGATATTGCGATAGATACCGCACATAACTATCAGCGCCTGACCGGGAATGAACCACGTGTTGCCATGTTGTCGTTTTCAACCAAAGGCAGCGCAGAACATCCCGCGGTAAATAAAGTGACGGAAGCGACTGAGCTGGTTCGCCACCGCGAGCCAGACCTGATTATTGACGGTGAAGTGCAGTTTGACGCCGCCATTGTGCCAGCCGTCGCCGCACAAAAAATGCCAGACAGCCCACTGGGCGGCTGTGCCAACGTATTTATTTTTCCATCCCTGAATGCCGGCAATATCGCTTACAAGGTAGCGCAGCGTTTAGGTGGATATATCGCTCTGGGACCGATGTTACAAGGGCTTGCTGGCCCGGTACATGATTTGTCTCGGGGGTGTAGTGCCGATGATATCGTCGATATCTCGGTACTTGCATCCAGTATATGTAATTAACAAACCTAACCAGTTGACATTTCTGAGGAAATTAAGATGGAAGCTCTAGGAATTATTGAAACAAAAGGTCTTACGGCATTAATCGAAGCATCGGATGCCATGGTGAAAGCAGCACGTGTTCAACTGGTCGGCTACAAGCAGATTGGTTCAGGCATCGTTTCAGCAATGGTGCGTGGTGATGTTGCAGCATGTAAAGCTGCGACAGATGCAGGGGCAGCGGCCGCACAGCGTTTAGGTGAAGTGGTTGCGGTACACGTGATCCCTCGTCCGCATGGTGATCTGGAAGGGATCTTCCCAATCACATTTGATGAAGCGCCAGAAGAGAAAGCTGCCCCGGCAGCCAAGCCTCGTACATCTAAATAAATAACTTATTTTCAGAAGGAAATTCAAATGGATGCTTTAGGTATTTTAGAAACAAAAGGTCTGACTGCGTTAATTGAAGCATCAGATGCGATGGTAAAAGCGGCACGTGTTGAGCTTGTGGGCTATCAGCAGATTGGTTCTGGTTATGTGACGGCGTTAATTCGCGGTGACGTAGCGTCATGCAAAGCAGCAACAGATGCAGGTTCTGTGGTTGCTCAACGTTTAGGTGAGTTGGTCGCGGTACACGTTATCCCTCGCCCGCATGATGATTTGGAAAAAGTGTTTCCAATTAAAGCAAAGTAAACGGTCCCCCTTGGTAAATGAAAACCCCAAGGGGAGATAAGTCTGGAATAAGAAGGAGATCTCATGCGAATTGCTCGCGTAATTGGTCATGTGATTGCCACGGTCCGCAGTCATAACATGCGAATGGACAAATTGTGCTTAGTCGAATTTGTTAATCAGCGCGGCGAAGCCACCGGAGATACGCATATCGCGATGGATCAGCTTGGCGCTGGTGAAGGGGAGTGGGTAATGGTGGTGGCTGGCAGTTCAGCGCGTGTAGCGTATGGAAGCACCGAGGATGGATCTCCGGTTGACCTATGTGTGGTCGGCATTATTGACGAAGTAACATCCGCAAACGAGCAATGTTATTGCAAGTGACAGATCACGTTGAATTCAAAACTGATCAGTCGGAATGTTAGTGGATGGGGTGGAGTAGATTCAATATGGATCAGCAGCAAATAGAAGAAATTGTTAGGCGCGTCGTATTGCAGTTGAATGACAATTCTGGAACTGCATCTTCCGCGAATGCTTTAAAAGAACAAGGCGATTACGGTGTATTTGCAACCTTGGAGGGTGCCGTTACGGCAGCTACCGCGGCTCAAAAACAGATCCGTACTATTGCTCTGCGCGATGAAATGATCTTAGCCATTCGTCGTATGGCAAAAAAACAAGCGCGTGAACTCTCTGAAATGGCAGTTGAAGAAACCGGTTTTGGTCGGGTTGATGACAAAATTGCCAAGCACCTATTGGTAGCACAACGCACACCTGGTACCGAAATTCTTGCCCCGCAAGCGATTTCTGGCGATGCCGGTATGAGCTTAATTGAAAACGCGCCATGGGGTGTTATTGCATCCGTAACCCCAAGTACCAACCCGTCTTGCACGGTAATTAATAATGCTATCAGCATGATTGCAGCTGGCAACGCCGTGGTATTTGCGCCGCATCCAGCGGCTAAAAAAGTTTCACAATATGCGATTCAGTTGGTGAATAAAGCCTCCGAAAGTGTCGGTGGCCCCGCGCATATTTGTACCACAGTCGCCAATCCATCACTGGAAAACGCCCAAGCATTATTTGTCTATCCGGGTATTCGTTTATTGGTCGTAACGGGTGGTGATGCGGTTGTCGATGCGGCACGTAAAGTGACAGACAAGCGTTTGATCGCAGCAGGCCCAGGCAATCCGCCAGTAGTGGTTGATGAAACCGCCGATATAGAACGTGCCGCAATTTCGATTGTGCAGGGTGCGTCTTTTGATAACAACATCGTCTGTGCCACGGAAAAAGAAATTATCGCCGTTGATTCCATTGCCGATGAGCTGAAAGCGGCGATGTGTCGTAACGGGGCATATCTAGTGACGCCAGAGCAGGCTGAAGCTATAGCTCGCGTGGTACTGAAAGGATATCCGGGCGATAAACCTTCTGCGAGTCCGCAATGGGTTGGCCGCGATGCTGCCAAAATTGCTGCCGCAGCGGGCATTGATGTACCGGCAGAAACGCGTCTGTTGATTTTCGAAGCAGACAAATCCCATGTATTTGCGGTTACCGAGCAGATGATGCCGATCTTGCCATTGATCCGTGCAGCGAATGCCGATCAAGCCATTGATTGGGCGGTTGAGCTGGAAAGTGGTAATCGTCACACCGGTGCGATTCACTCGAAAAATATCGATGTGCTGACGCGCATGGCCTATGAACTCGACTGTAGCCTGCTGGCGAAAAATGGTCCTGCGATTGCTGCCATTGGCGCAGGTGGTGAAGGCTGGACAACCATGACGATTTCAACACCGACCGGAGAAGGGGTAACCAATGCGTTGACCTTTACCCGTAAGCGTCGTTGTACCGCTGTTGATGCATTCAGGATTGTATAAGTATGAAGACGGATTATCTCGCTCAGACCAACCAGAATCTGCTCATTATCGATGAGATTGTAAACGATGAAACACCGGTTACAGCTCCAGAATATGTGCAGATCGGAATCGATTTGGGAACGGCAGATATTCAGACCGTTGTGATAGACGATCAAGGTACGCCGATTGCGGCGTTCCTTGACTGGGCTGACGTAGTACGGGATGGGGTGGTGGTTGATTATTTCGGTGCCTGTCAAATCGTGCGTAGTCAGTTACAAAAAGTGCAGCAAAAACTTGGCATTGAGCCAAAAGATGCCATCACATCTTATCCTCCGGGAACCGATCCGCGCATTTCAATTAACGTGGTGGAATCGGCGGGTATCGTGGTGAGTCATGTTATTGATGAACCATCCAGCGTTGCCGCGTTACTCCATATCGACAGCGGTGCCGTGGTGGATGTTGGTGGCGGTACAACCGGTACTGCGATCATTGAAAACGGTAGCTTGGTGCTTTCTCTCGATGAGCCCTCGGGCGGTCGACATGTCAGCCTAACGATTGCTGGTGGTATGGGGATTGATATGGAAGAAGCGGAACAATTTAAGCGCCGCAGCCATGAAGAACCTATGGTAGCTGCGATGGCAAAACCGGTCATTGAGAAAATGTCCGATATCGTAGCAGGGCATATTGCCGGTCATCAGCCCGGAGCCATTTATCTCACCGGTGGCGGCACCTTGATTAAGGGCTTTGCGGAGATTTTCAATCAGACGTTCCCGGCCATTGAAATTGTCGAATTATCGCGTGCGTTGTATCTCACCCCGCTAGCGATTGCCAGTTACGGCCTGACATTGCAGGGAGAGGAATAAATTATGACTCAGTCGTTGCCTGTTTCAATGCCGGTATCAACAGCTGATATCGCCAGTATTGTTAACCAGACCCTCAAACAGTACCGCCCGTATAAGGGTTTTGCCTTCCGTTCTCCGGCGATAACCGTCACCGGCGGATATTGTGTCAATCAGCTTGGCGACATCTTGCAAGAGCTGGGTGCCACTCATGTCTTGTTGGTTGCCGACAAAATGGTGTGGCAATTAGGTCTGGTTTCAGGTTGCGTAGCAGCAATTACAACGGCGGGACTTGGGCTCACGGTATTCAGCGATGTTGAAGGTGAACCTGATAGCGCAATGATAGCCAAAGGCTTAGCGGCACTAAAAACGAGCGAGGCTGATTTTGTTTTAGGCGTTGGCGGCGGTTCTGCATTAGATGCAGCCAAAGCAATTGCGGTCGTTGGTGATTATCAAGGCCCGTTGGCAGATTTTAAAGTTGGTGGCTTAGCATCACGCCGTGTGGGCTTAGGCGCTATTCCAACCACTGCGGGCACCGGTTCTGAAGTGACTGACATTACAGTGATTAAAGACTTGGTGTACAACATCAAAGTGCCAATCAAAGGTCCGGCTTTAGTGCCAGATATGGCGCTGCTGGATCCGGCATTAATGCTGGGTGTACCTGCCGGTATTACTGCTGCAACAGGTGTTGATACCTTGACCCACGCAGTTGAAGCTTATGTGTCTCGTCAGGTTAATCCATTATCCAAGGCCTATGCCTATCATGCGATGGAAACGCTGATCCGGGCATTACCGATTGCAGTCGGCTGTGGCGAAGACATGGATATGCGTTATGACATGGCCGTTTCTGCTTACAAAGCCGGATTAGCCTTCAGTAATGCCGGGCTGGGTTTGACCCATGCCATTGCCCATCAAATCGGCTCTCGTTATCACATTCCGCATGGCGTCGCGAACGCTATTTTGCTGCCTTATGTGATGGCGTTTAATGCGTTGTGCTGTGAAGCCGGATATGCCGAGGTAGCCAGTGCATTGGGCGTAAGTCGCGAGTCGATGACCCAACGCGAACGTTGTAATGCCGCGATCACCGCAGTGCGCCAGTTAGTGATTGACTTAGGGTTACCGACGTCGCTGGCAGGTTTTGGCGTGGTTGAACACGATCTGCCGCAACTTGCCGAGCAAGCGATGCAGGATATTTGTCTGATTGGTAATCCTCGCCAGGTCACGCCAGCTCAGATTGTGACATTGCTAAAGCAGGTATTAAGCGGTGAATTCCCTGAGGGGTACTGCTGATGGATCGCAAAACTGTACACAGTGTCGGTATCGATATCGGGACCACCACCACACAGGTGATCTTTTCTAACCTTACGGTGGTTAACCGAGCCCCGGCGTCACAGGTGCCAGTGTATGAATTTGTTGACCGTGAAATTAGCTATCAGAGCCCGGTATCGTTCACCCCAATCGATCACAACGGCACGATAGATGCGGCGGGTTTACGTCAGTTTATCGACCAGCAGATTGAGTTAGCCGGATTTTCTTCGCAAGGGGTTGAAACGGGAGCAATTATTATTACGGGTGAAACCGCGAAAGCCCATAACGCCCGTGAAGCCATCATGGATTTATCGCACCAACTAGGCGATTTCGTGGTCGCCACCGCGGGCCCTAATCTGGAATCGGTTATCGCTGGCCGTGGCAGTGGCGCACAAGAATATTCACAGAAAAACCACCTTAAAGTGATGAACATTGATATCGGTGGCGGTACCTCAAATTATGTGATTTTTGATTGCGGACGAGTGGTCGATACCGCTTGCTTGAATATCGGCGGTCGCTTGATTGAACTGAACCCGCAAGGTGGTATCAGTTATGTGCATAAACCTGCTGTCGCTGTTATTCAAGAGCTGTTTGGTGAGGCGCTGCATCCGCGCCAGATCACGGCTGATCACATCAACCGTATTGTTACACGCATGGCGGATCTGATTGTCGAGCTGATCGACGGCAAGATGACAAAGCTTGCAGCGTATTTGTTGCAAACCCCGGAGTTGAAAGCAATAGCTGACATTGACGCCATCTTCCTAAGTGGCGGGGTAGGCGAGTGTTTTTATCAACAACAACAACAGCCACTCGAACTTACTCAATTTGGTGATTTAGGTCCGTTGTTAGCCCGGGCGTTATTACGCCATAAAGAGTTAGCACACCGGACAGTGAAAAAGCCGAACCAGACACTGCGGGCTACTGTGATTGGTGCCGGTGCCTATTCATTGACGTTGTCGGGTTCAACCATTTGGCTTAATTGCGATGAACTGCCACTGAAGAATATTCCAGTAGTACATCCAGCGATTGACTGGCAACAACCAAGGCCTGCAATTTGCGACGAGATCGTGATTGCCGCAGAACGGATGGATTTAGCGTTGGGCTGCGACCGTTATGCAATCTCACTGGATGCCACCATGCCGATCCGTTATCAGGCGGTACAGCATGCCGCGCAAGAATTGGCACAGTTTTATCGTGACCATGGTAATCACCATACAACGGCATTGGTCATCGTGCATAACGACATCGGCAAAGCGTTAGGCATGGAATTACAACCGTTACTCACACCGCAAGCCCTGAGTGTGATTGATGAAGTAGCCACCTGTGAGGGTGACTATATCGATATAGGTAAAAGTTATTTCGGCGGGGAGATTGTCCCGTTAACCGTGAAATCACTCGCCTTCCCGTCTTAATAGGAGTTGTTTGATGAAGTTGAAAACCTACCTGTTTGGTCAGACTTACCAATTCAGGGATGTAAAAGAAGTGCTGGCGAAGGCCTCGGAATTGCGTTCAGGCGATGTGCTGGCCGGTGTGGCAGCTGAAACAGCTCAAGAGCGCGTTGCCGCTAAACATGTCTTGTCGGAAATGACCTTGAATGATCTGCGTGAAAATCCAGTGGTCAGCTATGAATCCGACATCATTACCCGGATCAATCAGGATAGCCTGAACCGCTCGGTATTTGAGAAAATTAAGAACTGGTCACTCAGTGAGTTGCGTGAGTATGTATTGTCGGATGATCCGACCAATGAGGATGTTCAACGTCTGCGAAAGGGCCTGACGGCAGAGATGGTGTCTGCGGTCGCCAAATTGAGTTCGAACAGCGATTTGATGTATGGCGCTAAGAAACTGCCAGTGATCACCAAAGCAAACGCAACGGTGGGTCTGCCAGGTCGCTTTAGCTGCCGTCTACAGCCAAACGATACTCGCGATAACGTTAACTCTATTCTGGCACAGACATTTGAAGGTCTGACTTATGGTTGTGGCGATGCGGTGATCGGTATCAACCCTGTTACCGACAGTGTTGAAAACACGACTCAAATGCTGAATGCCATTCAGGATGTTATCACCAAGTGGGACATTCCCACTCAGCCTTGTGTACTTGCCCACATCACCACTCAGATGGAGGCGATACGTAAAGGAGCACCGGCCGGATTACTGTTTCAGAGTATTGCGGGATCGGAAAAAGGGCTGGCTGAATTTGGTGTGAGCGTTGAAATGCTCGATGAAGCCTACGAAGTGGGCAAACAGTATAGCAATCTGGCAGGTAACAACATGATGTACTTTGAGACCGGCCAGGGTTCAGAGTTATCAGCTGATGCGCACCACGGTGCCGATCAGATGACGATGGAAGCGCGTTGTTATGCGTTAGCCCAGCGTTATAAGCCGCATCTGGTTAATACGGTTGTTGGTTTTATCGGTCCTGAATATCTTTACAATCATCAGCAGATCATCCGTGCCGGTCTTGAAGATCACTTCATGGGCAAACTGTCAGGGATGCCGATGGGTTGTGATGCTTGTTATACCAACCATGCGGATACCGATCAGAACTCAAATGAAAACCTGTTGGTGTTATTGGCTGCGGCCGGCGTGAACTTCGTGATTGGTATGCCGATGGGCGATGACATCATGCTGAACTACCAGACCACCTCTTTCCACGATACCGCGACAACTCGTCAGCTATTGAACTTACGCCCGGCACCAGAATTTGAAGCATGGATGGAAACAATGGGGCTGATGGAAAATGGTTGTCTGACTCGTAAAGCTGGCGATCCATCAATCTTCTTCAAGTAAGGGTGTGGTAATGAACGAGCAAAGAATTCAAGACATAGTAGCAACTGTTTTAGCCCAGCTTGGCGAAAACAATATTCAACCCTCGGCAATCACGAAAGTGATTGATGCAACCACCAATGCAGCCAATCAGGCTGGTGGTTTATCGGCCGTTAGTGACGAGTCACTGCCAGATCTGGGTGATCAGTGTTTTAAAAAGTGGAACGGCATTGAGAACGCGGTTGAACCGAAAGTTGTGGAAGATCTGATCAGCCAGACAGATGCCCGTGTGGGTACCGGCCGCACCGGTCCTCGTCCGCGTACTACGGCATTGTTGCGTTTCTTGGCCGATCATTCACGTTCAAAAGATACGGTGATCAAGAACGTTGAATCATCTTGGCTAGAAGAGCGTGGCTTAATGGAAATGCAAACTTGCGCCCGTGATAAAGATGAGTATCTGACTCGTCCTGATATGGGCCGTAAATTAAATGATGAGGCCAAAGCCCTGCTTAAAGACAAATGCAAGCATGCACCTCAGGTGCAGGTTGTGTTGTCAGATGGTCTGAGCCTTGATGCCGTCACCGTGAACCACGATGAAATATTACCTCCGTTATTGAACGGTCTGAAAAATGCCGGATTGGATGTCGGTACGCCATTCTTCCTTCGTTTTGGCCGAGTTAAAGCACAAGATGAAATTGGCATGCTTTTAAATGCTGAAATAAATATTTTGCTGATCGGCGAACGTCCGGGGCTAGGCCAGTCTGAGTCACTCAGCTGCTATGCGATTTATAAGCCTAACGACAATACGGTTGAATCAGATCGTACCGTGATCTCGAACATTCATGCGGGCGGTACACCACCGGTCGAAGCGGCTGCGGTTATTGTCGATCTCGTGAAAACCATGCTGGAGAAGAAAGCCAGCGGTATCAACCTGAAACGCTGATATAGGAAATGAACGATGGCTATCTTAGATAAAATTCAACCATCAGTTTTAGCGACACGTGTGATCGCTTCTGTTGATCCTGTTTATAAAGAAAAATTAGGGCTGAAGCCTCACCATAACAGTATCGGTTTGATCACGGCAGACTGTGACGACGTCACTTACTGCGCCCTTGATGAAGCGACCAAAGCAGCCAATGTCGATGTGGTGTATGCCAAGTCTTTCTATGCGGGTGCGGCGCATTCATCAGGCCCTACGTCCGGTGAAGTGATTGGCATTATTGCCGCAGCGTGCCCGGCCGACATTATTGCGGGCTTAGAGCGTGTGAAAGCGTTCATTGAAGATGAAGCCGCTTTCCAGTGTGCGGATGAAAGTGGCGAGCTGGCCTATTTTGCCCACCTTGTTTCATCGACGGGAAGTTACTTATCAGAAGAAGCAGGTGTTGAGCAAGGCGAGGCACTGGCTTATTTAATTGCCCCGCCTTTGGAAGCCATGGTGGGCCTTGATGCGGCAATAAAAGCGGCGGATGTGAAGCTGGTTAACCTGTTTGCGCCACCATCAGAAACTAACTTCGGTGGCGGTCATTTGACCGGTTCTCAGGCGGCGTGTCAGGCAGCCTGTGACGCGTTTGAGGCTGCGGTATTAGATGTCGCCCGTAATCCAATTGCGAACTAAGTTGGGAGTGTTTTGATGGATCCGTTTTTACAACAGATTCAGGACGGTGGTGTGATTGGCGCTGGTGGGGCAGGTTTCCCCACCTACGTTAAGCTCGATTGTCAGGTTGAATGGGTGCTGGCTAACGGTGCCGAATGTGAGCCGTTGCTCTATAAAGACCAGGTACTCATGCAGCGTTGGGCCAAAGAACTGTTTGGCGGCATGTTATTGGCTATGCATCAAGTGGGTGCCAGCCGTGGTGTTATCGGAATTAAAAAGAAAAATGCCGATACCATTGCGGTTTTACAAGCCTCGCTACCTGACACCATCGAATTATTACTGATGGAAGATGTGTATCCGGCGGGGGATGAAGTCGAATTGGTTTACGAAGCAACAGGCAAACGTATTCCGTCTGGCGGCTTGCCGAAAGACATCGGTGTGATGGTCAATAATATCGAATCGTTCATTAATGTGTTCCGTGCGGCACAAGGTGTGCCAGTCACCGAAACCATGGTAACAGTGCACGGTGAAGTACGGCAGCCGTATACGGCGTGGCTACCTGTCGGGATGTCTTACCAACAGGCTATCGATTTAGCAGGTGGTATCACTTGTGGCGAGTTTGTGGTTGTCGAAGGCGGCCCGATGATGGGCTCAGTCACCGATGATTTATGCCAGCCTGTCACCAAAGTATCGAGCGGTCTGTTGGTATTGCCGCGTGAGTCCCGCATTGCACGCATTAAAACCCGCAGTGAACAAGATTTACGTCGTATCGGTAAAGCCGCCTGCGATCAATGCAGTATGTGCACCTCAATGTGTCCTCGTGGATTATTGGGCTACCCGATTAAGCCGCATTTAGCAATGCGCGCCTTACAAGTTTCTGGCACCAATAACTTAAGTTATGCCCTTGCGGCTCAAGCATGCAGTGGTTGTAACTTGTGCACTATGTGGTCGTGTCCCGAGGGGTTAGATCCTAGCCGCGTATGCGGAACAACTAAGCGTGAACTACGTGATAACAACCAGTTGATGAGTCCGCAGCAGCTACAAGCCAAAACGACGGATGTCCATCCTCTGCGTGAATACCGTGGGGTGCCAACCAAACGGCTAACTCGCCGATTAGAGCTGGCTGAATATGCGTTAACGAAAGCAGCGTTTGTTGAGCTTGATAAAGCGTTAGAGGCCGATGTGTGTCAGGTAAGTATTCCGTTATCGCAGCACATCGGTAAGCCCGCTATGGCGGTTGTTAAAGTCGGTGACAGCGTGGAAAAAGGCCAGCTGATTGGCAAGGCCGTACCGCAAGCACTAAGTGTGTCGGTACATGCCAGCATCAGCGGAAAAGTAATTTCAGTCAGTGATGTCATTGTCATTGAGCGTCAGAAGTAACGGTTAAAGAAGAAGAGCAGAAAATGGTAAATGCAATAGGTTGTATTGAACTTAATTCGATTGCACGAGGTTATCTGGTGGCTGATGCCATGTTAAAAGCCGCGGATGTTGACATTCTTTTTAACCGTACAATTTGCCCTGGCAAATTCATGGTGATGATGGGTGGTGATATCGCTGCGATTAATGCGGCGGTTGAAACGGGCTTATGCGTAGGCGGCGGTGAAATAGTCGATGATTTGATCATCGCCAATGTTCATCCCGACGTTTTTCCGGCTATATCAGGCACGCGTGTGGTTGAACAGACCGATGCATTAGGCATTGTCGAAACCTTCTCGGTTGCTGCCATTGTAGAAGCTGCCGATGCTGCGGTGAAAGCGGCAAATGTTCAGTTAATGGAAGTTCATATGGCGATGGCAATCGGTGGTAAGGGGTTCGTGACGCTTACCGGTGATGTGGCAGCGGTAACGGCCGCCGTTGAAGCGGCCGCAGAGAAAATTAAACACAAAGGTTTGTTAGTAGACAAGGTGGTTATTGCACAACCGCGAAAAGAGATATTAGAGGATAAATTATAGGGAGATTAAACAATAAGCATTAAACAAACAGAACGGCATAGAGAGAGGGTTTAGGTTCTTATCACTAAATGGATTTGAATAGTACGTTTACTTTTAACCTAAATCCCGCACAACACAAATTATAACTCTTACTCTACAGGTGATTTATGTCAGAACAATCCAATTCGTCTGATTTTGGCTCGAAAGAGTTCATGCATCAGAGACAGTTGAAAAAAGGGGTTGCAGGGTGGATGGTACTCGCAACACTCGGTGTTTCTTATGTCATATCCGGCGATTATGCCGGCTGGAACTTCGGTATAGCAACAGCAGGGTGGGGCGGCATGTTAATTGCCGCTTGTGTAATGGGGGTAATGTACCTCGCTCTTGTACTTTCTCTGGCTGAAATGTCGGCGGCTATTCCTACGGCCGGTGGGGGGTACAGCTTCGCTCGTCGTGTTATGGGGCCCGTAGGCGGGTACGCAACAGGACTGGCAGTATTGCTTGAATACGCCATTGCGCCAGCGGCGATTGTCATATTCATCGGTCAATATACCAATGCACTGTTTGGCTGGGATGGACCAACCGTCTATGCAGCTTTCTATCTGGTCTTTGTGGGCATTCACTTAATCGGTGCAGGTGAAGCGTTGCGCATTATGATGGTGATCACCGCGTTAGCGGTAATTGCAATCATTGTGACGGCATTTGGCTTAATCCCTCACTTTGAAGTAAGCAACCTGTTTGATATCGCCGCTAACCCAGATGTTGCCGGAGCGACTACGTTCTTACCTGAAGGCTGGTATGGCGTATGGGCGGCTCTGCCATTTGGTATGTGGTTATTCCTGGCTGTTGAAGGTGTTCCTCTGGCTGCCGAAGAAGCGAAAGATCCTAAAAAGGATATGCCTCGCGGTATTATTGCGGCCATGATCTTCCTTTTGATCTCTGCTGCGATGGTGATGTTCTTGGTTCCAGGTGCTGCAGGTGCTTCCGCGACAGGTGAATATGGTGCGCCGCTGGTTGATGCACTTCGCAAAGTGTACGGTCAAGACTCGATGCTGGCTAACTTTGTTAATGTCGTTGGCTTGGCAGGGTTAATTGCATCCTTCTTCTCGATCATTTATGGATACAGCCGTCTCGTATTTGCTTTATCGCGTGCGGGTTATCTACCTGATTTCATGTCATTAACAGGTAAGCGTAAAGTGCCTACTTGGGCACTGATTATTCCGGGTATTTTTGGCTTCATTGCTTCACTGACTGGTGAAGGTGACATGATGATCATGATGGCGGTATTTGGTGCTACCATTTCTTACGCACTTCAGGCGTACAGTCATATTTTATTACGTCGTCGTGAACCTGATCTTGAACGTCCGTATAAAACGCCTGGCGGTACAGTGACATCTGGTATTGCGCTGGTCTTGTCAATTATCGCACTGAGCTCTTGTTTTGCTTATGATGCTCGCGCGGCATTATGGGCGGCAGGTCTTTATGCTATTGGTATGGCTTACTACTTTGTATTCAAACACAAAGAAGTTTCAAAGCACACCGCAGAAGAAGAGTTTGCAGCCATCCAGGAAGCAGAAGCAGAGCTTGATGGCTAAGAGAACTTACTCGGCATTCTATTGGTGACTAAACACTAGAATAATGCGATTTAACAACCACCGACATTAGTTGGAGGTTGTTGATTTCTTTGCAAAGCGATGTATTTATATAGAACCTCTGAAGCAAATTTTGCCTCAGAGGTTTTTTGTATAAAAGGGAAATTAATAAGCAGTAAAACGATCTGTTGCTAACAGAGTCCTGTTGTTATTTCAATAAGGTGATTAAAGTGTTTTCGAGGTTTCATTGATGTTAATCAAATGTTCCCAGGGTATATTTTAATTGATTTTTACGTGGAAAAAGCAAGATCAAGTGCAAATTTCCTAAAACTAAGAATATCTCTCAAACAAGTTGATCGTATAGTTAATTACTAATGCAAACGAGTGCATTGAATGGTCAAAGCAACAGTAGTTATGTTYCTCTTAAGGATTAATATGGAAACATCAGTTGAAGCCTCAAAAAAAGAAAATGTCGTGTTTGATTACACATCGTTTTTGTCTGCGTCCTGTAAGCATAAGTTAACGTTTATTGATGCATTGAAAGCCTTGCTGCCTGCTTTAGAGATATCATGGACATCGTCTCTGCCCATTGGTTTAACTGAGTCTGAAAAACTCCAGATGCAGGCGCTTAAAGTGCTCTCTACCAATATTAGTGATGCAAATAATATGATCCGTTTATTGCGTCTGGCCCGTTCTGAACATATTGAGACACTTCTTATTACATTGCCTTACTCTCTGGATGAAGAGCAGTTGGCTTTAATTGAGGAAAAATCAGATTGCAGAATTAGTTTTGTCGCAGAGAACGGTGAAGCACTTAACGTCTGCATTATGTGAGATGAGCAAACCGATAATTACCAGGAATATTTAAGCATGTTTGTTGTGTCAGAAAGAGAAAAGCCAGTATATTTACTGGCTTTTTTTATAGGTTAATTAGTATGTTCTTATAAAATGCCTTTCCATAACATGCCAACCGCGATACAGGCTGCAACCGTTAACAGACTGGCTGCGGCTTTTTCTTTGCCGATAAAAATCTTAACGCCTTGCTCACGTTTCGCCTTGCTGTAAAAGTACAACCCAGGCAGGTAGAGCAGCGCGGAGAGCAGAAGATAGTTGAGGCCTGAGGCATAAAGCAGCCATAATCCATAAATGCTGGCGCAGATACCGATAACCAGAAGCGAACCGCGGTTTTTCGTTTCAATGGCCAGGCGTAAGGTGTAAGCACCAACCAAGAAGTAGGGAACCAATATCATTTCTGAGGCGACAGCGAGAAGTGTGTCGTAGGTTCCGCCAGCAAACATAACAAAAAACAGTGAAATCTGAATACAGATGCTGGTTAGCAAAAGGGCTTTTACCGGGCTACCGGCTTTGTTTTGCCGCGTGTAGCTTTTAGGGAACATGTTGTCTTTAGCTGCCAAATAGGGAGCCTCTGAAGCCAGTACAGTCCAACTGAGAAAAGCGCCACAAACAGAGATCAATAATCCACATCCGATAATGATCCCTCCCCAAGGGCCCAGTATGTGGGTTAGTACCTGAGCCATGGAAGGATTCTGGAAGGTTGCAAGCTCCTGAGTGCTAATCACCCCCATAGAGAGTAGTGTTACCAGTACATAAATAGAGAGCGCAGTTAACAGTCCAAGAATGGTTGCACGACCAATGTCCTTACGGTGCCTTGCCCGGCTGGAAACGACCACAGCACCTTCTATACCAATGAACACCCACACGGTGATCAGCATGGTACTTTTTACTTGCGACAGTAAATTGTGTTGTTCGCCGAAGTGGAGGCCGGTGAAATCCCACACGAAGGTGTCCCACTTAAATGCGATGAATGCACATAGGATGAACATAATCAGAGGAATAAGTTTGGCTATGGTCGTAACCATATTGATCACAGCGGCTGTTTGTATTCCACGTAACACTAATGCATGTACCAGCCATAATAAAACTGAAGAGCCGGCAACAGCAAGCCAGGTATTTCCTTCGCCGAATAACACCATATCAGGTTGGTCGAAAAACATACCTAGCGTGCTGAAAACAATGACTAGATAAGAAACATTGGCCAGCATAGCACTGAGCCAGTACCCCCAGGCAGAGCAAAAACCAATAAAATCCCCAAATCCGGCCTGCGCATAGCCAAAGACACCACTTTCAATTTCGGGTTTTAGTTGCGAGAGGTGTTGAAAGGCCAGGGCGAGAAAGATCATTCCGAGCCCCGTAATACCCCAGCCAATCATTACAGCTGCAGGGCTGGCGACGGCCGCCATATTTTGTGGAAGACTAAAGACTCCAGCGCCAATCATTGAGCCAATTACCAGTGCGGTCATCGCACTTAATCCAAGCTTATTATCCAAAATACAAACCAAGTTTTAAAAACTAGAGGCTGGTGATAATAAAGCATTTTATGGTGCATATTTGCGTCATATCACAAATTTTATGATATCCATTGCCTCAAAAATAGGCATTTACGCTGATTATTGCTGTGGATCAAGAAAGCCGACAGTGAATTGACGGCAAGGGTCAGGATATATAGATATTAGTGAAATGTCAGATTGCGGTTTGCTTCGCGGTTGATGACAAAAGCTAATGACTGGCCTTGTTCCGCTGCCTCGCGAATAAATTTTGTCTCGAAATCCTCAATATCACCCGTTGTAATGACAGCGCTGCAGTTCCCGGAAATAAGAGCTTTA
Organism: Photobacterium sagamiensis; assembly: GCF_050337085.1. NCBI lineage: Bacteria > Pseudomonadati > Pseudomonadota > Gammaproteobacteria > Vibrionales > Vibrionaceae > Photobacterium > Photobacterium sagamiensis. The sequence goes on from NZ_JAKJSP010000042.1 coordinate 33,787, forward strand.
GCCATTAGCTCCTGATCGGTAAGTGATTTTTTATTATTTAAGACCAGTATTTTGTTTAAAGCAATACCGGCACTAATTAGTAGATTTTTATCGATAAGCGCGTCATCGCCAATGAACATGATCCAGCGATCTTGCTGACCAGCTTGCTTTAGTAAACGTAGGAAGTAGGCAAGTTGTGTCTGTTTTTCGTTTGAAAAACAAACTTCAATAGGGCATTTAACCGACTGATAATGAGGCATTGCAGAGTTTGTAGTAAAGGTCGATTTGTACGCCTGCGAAGCAGTAACCGATTGTAAGCGATTAAATATTGCTGTCATTGGTCCGTCATCCTCATCCAGTGGTTATATATACATACTGTATGTCTATACAGTAGTTTTATTTAGGCACGGATGCAAGTGTTTTTTTTGTGTCCTTTCCGGTCTCACATGAAACTTTTTCCGGGCAAATGGGACTGAAGGTTTAATTTTATTTTGCTGTTTTTAAATGTTTTATTTCTACAAGGTGATTTTTGGATAAAACGGAGTTTCCTGTTAAGCGAGACAAAACCCAAGAAAATGATGCTCTTAAAATTTGAGTTACTTCACGCCTGATGAGTGGATTGTATACAGTAAATTGCCAGTTCTGATTGTGGTTTTGCCACTTGTGATGATTAGAACCTATCCATTTCTGTCTTCTGGGATGAACAATCGAGATTGCCAGAGTGATTTTTTCTCGATATAGCCTTTTATTCATCAAGGATTTTCAGGTCATTAACTTCCGCCATACCGCTTGCTGTATGAAAAGTAGGCAATCAGTCAGTTTTGACTTGCTAGGTAGTTAGTCATGTCTAAGTTATTGGATAAATATCAAGCCCATATAAAACCAGTTGATATAATTAATATTTCATATAGTTGCTGCGGCTATGGGGCCGATACCCAAGGGCGGTAGCATGGCAATACTCAACAACACTGAGGGTGAGTAGCGGGTTTAGGACTTAAGCAATGTCTGGATATGCAAATAAAGCTCGAGCGTATATCTGCTTCTTATATTAGGTGGAATTGGCCCAGGATTTGAGCAGAAAGTTCATATACTCATTTCCAAAGCAAGCAGATTTGCTTGACCTTCAATTCACATTACAACTTAGCGCTAATCAGACATGCTTTGCTGGCTTCAAACCCTCGCGGGCTGAGATGTCGTTCTCTTTTGTTGATTACGATGATGCGGGAGAGGTTATTGATGGTTTTTGGGAGCAGTTGTTGAAGCACGTTAGCTGGTTGGGGAGTTTGAAGAGAGCATAGCGATGTATTAACTATCTGCTTTCTTGGAAGCTGTTTTGACCAAGGCGTTGCATAGTGAATTTCTATCGCCGCATTACACAACATGCTGGAAGGATTTATCGCCAATTAAGTGTGAGCAGTGGCTCATTCAGCGATTTGTGCATAAGTAGTCCGGATTACTTTTACCTCTCTTTACGCGATAAGGAAATTAGTTTTTCTTATGGCGATTACTCTCGAGACAGGATTTTTTGTGGAAACTTACAGCATGTTGGAATTAATTGATCGCATTGTAGCGATCAACCGTGCATGGAAAATCGCTCAAGACGACTCATGCTCTGTTGTTAGCACTACAATTGCGAAGCGTCTTCAATATCAAAAATCAAACTGGCAAGTAGAATTAATCCGCTCATTTCCAGAGAAAGTGTGGCTAAAGGTTGATGAAGAAAATTCTACCGAAAAGGAGAAATTATTCAGTGTGCGTTTTGGTGCTGCAGTTCAGCTTTCCGATGGTTCGATAAAGCAAGATGCAGAGCATTTACCCAAGCGAATTGCCATTGAATTACTTACAGAGGAAGAACTCGCTCACGCCACCACCAAATTAAAAAACAAAGAGCATAATCATGCAATTAATTGATACCCCGTTTTATGCAGCTATCGCCATTGGCTTTATTTGGTATTTATCAGTTTTAGCCAAAAGGCATAAAGCTTACTTATTGCAGCTTTCTGAATTAAAAAATGATTTTACTGCTATTTCGTCAAGCCATGGCGTGAGCATCAATGAGCTATCAGTAGGGGCTCTTAACATTGCGCGTGATATATGCGTTATAGAAAGAAGAAAAGGCCGTCGTTTCGTTGTCTTTAATGATGAACTGGTTGCGATTAATAAGTCCATTCATCATCTAATTCCTAAGCCTGCTGACCGAGAGCTAAAATCAGTACCAGCAATACTGACCACGCTAGGCATTCTCGGCACTTTTACGGGTATTAGTATTGGCTTATACCATCTAGGTAATGGATGGGAAGATGCGAGCCAAATGGCTAATCAAGCGCGTGTGCTACTTAGTGGCATGAAAACCGCGTTTTTCACTTCTATTTTAGGTATGGGTACAAGTGGCTTTTTTATGTTCTTGCTTGCTCAAACCCAATCAAAGCAAAATAAAGCCTACGGCGAAACGGTCAAGATTTTACAAGCACAATCTGAAGAAGTCAGCGCAGCCGACTTACTTTACGGGCTATTGTCATCAGCAGAAAACCAAGAAAACCAACAACACGATTTTTCTGAATTAGTCGCTGTATTGAGAGCCAACGCAGAGCAAGCGCCGGCTATAACTGTAGAAGAGTTTGAGCGCATTACTTCAAATCTGTTAGCAGAATTTAATCGTAAGTTGTCTTCATTAGAAGACAGAGTATGCTCGCATCTGAAGTCACTAGCATTGGATGAGAAGACGTTTGCAGTAGAGTTTGGCAAGGAGCTTACTTTGGCTTTACCTAGTATATTAACCAAGCCACTATCTACTGAAATTCAATTTGTTCGTAGTGAAATAGAACAGACGAATTCAGGGTTAACTGCTGCCGTTGAATTACTTGGTGATCTGAAATCTACCAATGAACAAGGGACGCAAAGCATAACAATCGAAGCTATCGAATTAGCATTGCAACAGTCAGTGACAGATCCTTTATCAAGTAAACTTGAATCTGGATATGTTCATTTGGCAAGTATCGAACATCAAAACAGTAATTTATTGAAACATGTGTCTGAATTCTCACATGAAGTAACAACCTTGTCGCCTAAAGTTGAAGCAGTTTGTGTTGCAGTAGAAAAAACTAATATGTCCGTTATTGATACGGCCAACTTACTGTCTGATATTAAAAGACTTAAAGAGCTTGGACAGGAAGAGTTTAATATTGCATCTATAGAAACACTATTGCGAGATTCAGTAACAACGCCATTGTCTAGTGAGTTGAAGTCTGGCCGTAATTATTTGATGAGTATTGAACATATAAATAGTGATTTGTTGAAGCGTCTATCTACAATTCCACAAGAAGTGACAATGCCATTAACAAACAAAATTGAGGCTGTTTGTATTGAGGTGGAAAAAATTAATACGTCAGTTAATAGTGCTAGTCAACAACTGTCGGAGATTAAGTTACTTACTGAGCGTGGGCAGCAAGAGCTTAATATTATATCGATTGAAACAGTATTGCGTGATTCAGTAACAGTTCCATTGTCTGGTGAGATTGGAGCAGGGCATCAACACCTCACCAATATCGAATATGGTATTAAAGATCTAGCCAAAGAACGTACGGCTGAATTCGAGCAGTTAGTGGATACAATGGGTGAGCAAATCGTTAAGCCAATTACTACTGAATTGAGCATTACAAATAAAGTAGTAAAAGATTTTGCTCAAGTTAGTGATAAATTAAACCAAAGTGTTTCTAAGACTGTAGAAGAAATGGTGAAAGCAACGGCAACCGTTGCTAACTTTGAACAGTCAACGCTTGTCAAACTTAACGATTTTGCCGAATCGATGGAACGCTCACTGAATGACTTTGCAACTAACAGTACTAAAGCTTTAGATTCAATTACTGCCAAAGTAGGCGAAATTGTTGATTTGGGAAGTAAGTCAATTGAGCAGCAAACTCAAGCATTTGGCTCTTTGGTCTCGGACTCGGAAACTATTTTTAAAGAGCAAGCAGCAACACTACAGCAAGTTGGAGTAAGCTCTGCTCAGTTAATGGAGAAAGCGAAACACGAGCTTGAACAAGGGCTGGGTGATATCGATACTAAAGTCATTAATATGTCGCACACCGTTCAAACTGAGCTTGAAATATTTAGAACTGATTATCAGAATAACTTAGTTGACTTCTTTACCGCACAAAATAATGCCCTTGAAGATACATTAGGTAAGCAGCGCAATAGCTTGGTAGAGGTTATCGATAAATTCAAAGTTGTATTTGAAGATGAATACAGTCAGCGTCATGATCTATTGGACTCTCTTAATGATCAATATCTGTATTTAATGGAATCAGCAGAAAAAATTGAGCATCTTGCTAAAGCTGTTGGGTTACATGAAAGTGCAAGAATGTCTGAGTTGGAAAATGCAGGAAACTCAATAGGCCGAGCCGTTGGGCAACTGAATAGAGCTTTTGAAAATGCATCTCAAGATTTCAGTCATGTCGCATCTCAAATGAGACCAGAAATGGATTCATACTTTGAGCGTGCAAATAAAGGTGTAGAAAAATATTTCTCGAGCTTTGATAAAATTTCTTCACGTATCTATAGTAGGCTTGATAGGGCTGCAGAATTATTAATCACGGCCAGAGAAGAAGAGTTAGCCCAGCAAAAAGAAGCAAAAAATGAGAGTGGGGCTGCAGTGTAATGAACGCTTCACCTGAACCACATCATACTGATGAAATAGACCAGACGGGCACATGGCTATCAATAAGTGACTTAATGGCAGGAATACTTATGGTATTCACATTATTACTTATCTCTACATTGGCGCAGCTTTTAGATTCCGAAAATCAATCTAAAAGCAATCGAATTATTATTATCGAAGGTTTGCAAACCGGATTAGAGAATGCCGGTATTGAATCAGAAATCGATCCATTGACCGGAAGTCTATCACTTTCAGAATCTGTACTTTTTGAAGGTGGAAGATATCAACTAAAACCAAAAGGTAAACAATTCTTAGAAAAGTTGATCCCGATTTATAGCCAAGTTATTTTTCAGTCACAAGAGATTTCTGATGAAGTACTTTATTTGGTGATTGAAGGTCATAGTAATACTGGTGAAGCGGCGAGAAGTAGCATGTCTCTAAGTATAAGACGTGCAGAATCAGTGGTGGAACAAATTGAAAAAATGATTTTCCCTTACAAAGGCCCATTTCTTCGAAAAGTGTTACCTGCTGGGCGTGGCAGTTTAGACGTTGATCCAAATTTGCCAGCAGAAAAAAATCGGAAAGTACTGTTTCGTTTTGAATTCCAGAGCCATGACTTCGCGGAGATGATTGGTGGGGATAAGGTAGATAAAAATGTTCAATAGTAGCCCTTGGTTTTCGACTCCTAAACTTCCAGAGCGGTTGACTATCGTGGACGTCATAGTGCCAATTGGTGGCGACATATCTTCTGAAAATCCCACTACAGCGAGTGATAAAGCGTTAAAAGAATTCGTCAAAAAACTGCAGCGTGAAGGTAAGCTTAGAGATATCGAATGGTTGATGATTTTCAACCGAGAAGAAGAGTTCAAAGCGTTAAACCCTGCCGAGTTACAAGCAGTGACCAAGCTGCTTTGGGAGTATTTATTCAAAACCCCTACAGCTTTAAGAAGAGCATTAAAACAAATTATGCGTGGGTACGAGCAAGGTTATCAGTCTTTCTCAGAATCACTTGCCAGTAAAATGCCATCAAATGGTTATTTGATTAATAAAGAAATAGATAAGCAAAGGCTTGCTTGGGTCAGCGCACTCAAACGTGAAGATAAGGTAACTTGTGCACGTATATGCATGAATAAACATTGCTCTATACATAAGTATGTCGACCAATTGGGGTACAGTGCTAATGCACCTTACATCAAAGAGATCTATTCACATGCAGTGACAATTCTTCCTATGCCAACGCAAGAAAGAGAACAAGACTGGTGGCTAAAATGTGAATCTGTATTGAGCCGGGTAGAAACCATTTTACAGTTGGAATTGTTACTGACAAAAATAAATCATGTGGAAGATGGTTCAAAATTTGATGTGTGGGCAAAGAAGGCTTGTTTCCCAGAATCAAGTTACACGCTTTGGTATGAACTCAGTGATAGTTCAAAATCTCGTTTGAAGAGTTTTTATAATATTACCAATTATGATGTGGTGAAAACCTTACTCAGTAAGCTTCGAGATACCTCGATAGATCCTTCTTTAGAAGAATGGGAATCAAGAAATCTTAAACGAAGGATTGATTTTTGGTCAGACTATAGTAACTCTTTCAAAAGAGTAAGATTTATACTAACGGCTAGGTCATACGATCTGTTAAAAAATAAATTCGATATGTCGGGCTCAAGAATAACGGTCATGGAAAATACAAGCCTGAACAACCACAGCGAGGTGTGTATTTTTGAATTCGATAATTGTTATATCGTAGAGCGTTTTAGAAATGATTACGATATGGGAATATTGAAAAAATCACAGGTTATAGAAAATCTATTATTTGTAAAAGAGATAGCTAATGCATCACAAATAACAACGATAGCACCAGATTTCTTTCATGATCATATTAATGATTGGCAATATTTTGCTAAGGAATATCTGCGAAAGAAATGTTGGATTTCGCCAAATAAGAGTTCTAGGCTGGATAACTGGTCTACCCCACCACCAGACCGTATAAGAACACGTAAAGAAAAGCTTGCACTACGATACATGAGGAAATCCACCTATTATTAAAAACGAGCATATTAGAATCTGATTATGAACTATATATTAAACAACCCTATGACATTAGCTTTTTGCGGCGTAATATTTTTACTCTTTGTTGTCGCATTAGTTCGACTACATACAAACGCAAGAAACATACTAGAACAACTTAAAACAGTGAATACAAAACTGTCTGAATTAAAACATCGTGTTGATTACGATGATGAAGGAGAAGTAATTGAGCATAGCTGGCAACCAGATTGTACTAGCATTGCCTATCAAAATTACGAGCAAATGAAGGTGATTATTTCCAATGTATGTTGCTTAAAAACATTGTGGAAAGAATATACAAGAAGCATGCAGTTGCCGAATAAAGACTATCAATTAAAGCCAACGGTAGCGCCAAGTTTAAGAAATACCATTCATGTAAAAGAAATGTTTAACTTTTCTGAAGTGGTTGAGCATAACCTTAATATCCGTTTATTCACGTCAATACCTAATATGCTTACGGGGCTTGGCCTTTTGTTTACATTTGTTGGTTTGATGATAGGGATAGGAGAAGCCTCCATCGGTTTAAGTTCCAACAACATAGACGCGGCAAAAGAATCACTTAATCCACTTTTGAGAGGCGCTAGTATTGCATTTACAACGTCGGTTGTTGGCTTAATCCTTTCAATAATATTTTCTTTTTATGAGAAATTTGAATTCCATAAATTAGAAATATCAGTAAAAATGTTTAGTGATTATCTAACGACACATATCGAATTTGTTGATGCAGATAAATTAGCGTCAATGCAGTTACAAGCGACTCAAGAACAAACAAAAGCACTGGCAGACTTCCAACTTGATCAACAACGGATTACCGATGAAACGATTACTCGTGTTTCTAAAGAGTTCCGCGAATCGTTAGTTGAATCTGCAGGAAAAGAGCTCAATATCCTGGGGGAATTGATTGGGGATATGAACTCCCGCCTAGAAAAAAACATCACTGATTTTTCTGAAAGTCAACAAAAGATGCAGTCTGTGGCAAGTGAACTGACAAACACAATAGAACGCTCTTTCAGTAAAGTGACCACGCAGCTGACAAATACAATGGATGATATCGATCAGCGTGAAAGGGAAAGAACTGAGCATATTGTCAATAGCTTCTCAGTAGTGATGGGTGATATTGAAAAAACGAATAAGGATGCGAATACATCCTTAGATTCTCTGCATAAACGAATTGAAAACAACATGGAGGCATCTGCCGCTCGTACTACAGAACTTATTCAACAAGCTGCAACAGCTAGCTCGACAGTGGTATTTGCGGAAGTAGAGAAGATCACAAGTACAATAGAAGGCTCTTTCAGTAAAGTGACCACGCAGCTGACAAATACAATGGATGATATTGATCTGCGTGAAAGGGAAAGAACTGAGCGTATTGTCAATAGCTTCTCAGAAGTGATGGGTGATATTGAGAAAACGAATACGGATGCGCATACATCCTTAGATTCTCTGCATAAGCGAATTGAAAGCAACATGGAGACATCTGCTGCTCGTACGACAGAACTTATTCAACAAGCTGCCACAGCTAGCTCGAAAGCGGTATTTGCGGAAGTAGAGAAGATCACAAGTAATGTCATTCCAGAGATGGTAACCAATATCTCAGCCACAATGTCGGACTCACTTGACGGATTCGCAACAAGAATGCGCCAAACAGAAACTGGAATGAGTGCACTATTAGAACAGCTGCCTGGCTCAGTTGATCAGTTAGTAAAAATGAACAGAGAAGTGTCAGGAAATATCGAGGTAATTACTCGTCTTCAAAAGATGACTCACGATTCAGTCAGTAAATTGAACTTTACAATCAAAGAAATGAATCAATCTAGTGAAAACCTGAAATCAGTGAATGATAAAGCAACAGAAACTGGGAAGATCTATTTTACCTTAATGGATTCAATTAATAACGTAGTAGATAAAAATAGCGAAAATACTCAGAGCATTAATACGGGTATGCATAAAATTAAAAAAGCATTGGATGTACACCAGGCGAACCAAAGTGGGTTTGAATCGAATTTAAACGTATTATTTAATAGTTTGGAAAATGGCTTGGGCAATTATACCCAATCTACTAACGAATATATGCGCTCTCTCGATCAGCATACTGCGAGTATTACGGGAAGCTTAGTAGAAGCGGTAAAAGAACTTAAAACAACGGTACAAATGCTGGAATATGCTGACGAGGAAGTCTAATGAAAATGTTTAAAGGCAATGAAGAGTCAAGTTACATAATGTCGGTATCCGACATTATGGCTGGCCTGATGTATATTTTCATCATTACCTTAGCGATTTTCGTGATTGATTTCTTGGTTGCTTTTCGTGAGTATGAGCAAAAACTGGAGCAGTTAACTCAGGTTCTTAACAAGCTCGATGAAAATAACAAAATGCGTGGCCAAATGCTGACGGATATGCAAGAAGCAATGGCCCAAAAGAGCGTAGAAGTCGAAATTGACCAAGAGCATGGAGTATTACGCTTAAACGAAAATGCTATTCGGTTTGATACTGGTTCAGCCTCACTAAATGATATTCAGATGAACCGTTTAGCCGTTGTTTCTGAAGTGCTTGCGGAAATTTTACCTTGTTATAGTTTGAATCAGCCTGATAACGGCATGTGTTTGCCTGAAACCAAAGGGAAATTGGATTCTGTTTTTGTAGAAGGTCATACTGATAACGTACCTATCGTAGGGCGGTTGGCATTGCGATATAAAGATAACTGGGCGTTGTCGACAGACCGAGCCATGTTCACTTATCGAGCTGTGACGGAGTCACAGTCACTGCTTGCAGAAATGTTGAACTCAAATTACCTGCCAGTGATTAGCGTAAGTGGATATGGCGAGGGCAGGCCTGTTCCTGGTCATAGTTATGACGTACCTACAAATGACCCAATCAACCGAAGGATCGATTTTCGCTTTATTATGACACCACCATCGCTAACAGAGACTCAAGCAGCATTAGAAGGGAATGTGCAATGAGTATCGAATCGATGATTCATTATCCTCAAATTTCTGATTGGAATCAGACTGCACTAGTCGAAGAGACAATAAATGACAATTTGTTTGATGCTGTAGGGCGTCCACCGTTACATAAACTTCAACATGGTGCTCAGGTACTTGAAAGTGCACTTACAGAGAAGCGGTTCGATGCAGAGGTTATTTCACTGCAACTGCAACGCATCATGCCATGGGTTCTTTTTAACGTTAAAGAAAAAAAATGGTCTTATGCGGGGTTATTAAATATTGATGGCGCTTGGGCACAAATAATTTCGTTAGTTAAAGATCGTCCTGATCCAATATCCATTGATGCGCTTGTCAGCGAGTTTGAAAATAACTTAGTAGCACCAGTTAAAGATCTTCGAGTGATGCTAGGTGATGTGGAAAATCTTATTGAATCGAGTGAAAGTACTCGCGTTAAGGTGCTGAAGGAAAGGATGAAACGCACGCTTCCTAATCATGAAAAAGCGATCTCATGGCCCAATTGGGTCATGTTCAACCGAGCTAAAAAACACGTAGAACTTCTTAGTTTATTTGAATCTGAATCGGCTAAACATGCTTCAGTTGAAAAGTCTTTACAAGGTTTGATCGATGATAGAAACAATTTTTGGCGAACGTACTTTAAAAAAGGCTTAGTTCAGGACTGCTGGCTGGTGGTAAGTGAATCTAAATCGAAGAGCTTAGATGCTAAGTATAAAAACATACTCATTTCAGAAGAGTATAAAGATTCTGAATTGGGAATAATTTTAAGCATTGGTGGAACCATTTTTCTTGAATGGGCAAAACCTAATGGCATTGCAATTTCACCTTCATCGATTGACATTACTTTGCTGGAAAGGGATATAGACAAGTTAGTTCTATCCAAAAAAATCTTTGCGCATTCGTTTAGTAGCTTAGGTTATTGGCAACATATAACAGCAGTTTTTTTACGTAAGCGTACAGGTTATATGCCTAAACGTGCTGACTATAAATAGATACATAATATGATGAAACACAATCGACACTCAGAAGAAGCAAATTACATTATGTCAGTTTCAGATGTAATGGCCGGGCTGATGTTTATATTCATCATTACATTAGCCATCTTTGTAATTGATTTTATGGATGCATCTTCTAGGCATCAAGAAATTGTTAGGCAGCTTGAAGTAGAGAGAAATGCTCAGAAAGAAATAGCAGAAGAACTAGAACGCGCAGAGCAAAAGGCAAGGCAAGAAAATGAACGCTTACAGGTAGAGCGTAATATTGCTAGAGGGATTCTATCTGAACTTACCAGTAACCAACGAGGTAGAACACACCTGTTAAATCAAATACAGGTCTCACTCAAAAGCGCTGGCATCAGTGTTATTATTGATGAAAAACATGGCGTTATGAGATTGGATGAGAATGCTATTCAATTTCAAAATGGTGAAGCTGCATTAAGTGATATGTATTTGAATAGACTTATAATAATTGCTAACGTAATGGAAGAGATCTTACCTTGTTACGCAAGAAATCAACCAGAAGCTAAACATTGCTTACCAGAGACGGTAGGTAAATTAGATTCAATCTTCATTGAAGGACACACAGACAACGTGCCGATTCGAGGTGCACTCAGAAATAAATACTCAGATAATTGGGAGCTCTCGACTGCTAGAGCGAATTATACATTCAGAAAATTAGTAATTGAAAATGACTATCTATTAAGTATGAATAACTTAAATGGTCAACCGATTTTTAGTGTGAGTGGCTATGGTGAGGGGCGACCTCTGCCCGGTCATGAATACGATGAGCCAAAATCAGATCTTAAAAATAGAAGAATTGATTTTCGATTCATAATGAGCCCGCCAGTAACGACTGAAGCGCAAGCGGCTCTTGATGGTAATTTATAGAAGAAAAGGGTGATGGTTCAAATTACAACACCAAAAAAACGACAATTCAAATGAAATGACTCGATAAAAGTAGATCAAGGCGACTCATCGATGTCGAACGATTAAATTTGGATAAAAATAATTCAGGTGTCCAATGTGTATTATCATTTTATATTTATATAAACATGGTTTAAGTTAAATATTAGTGTATTAATAGCGAGTTGTAATTTCCCCAGAGTATTCTGGCTAAAGCCTTCCGTGGTGAGCTGGTGCCGCAGGATCCAAATGATGAACCAGCCGATAAGCTGTTGGAACGCATCGCCGAAGCCCGCAAAGAGGCGGATGCGTTAGCCAAGGCTGCGTAGAAGGCGCTAGCGTAATTTATTGGGGAGCCTTTGGCTCCCTTTTTTAGGGATAATGAAATAATGTCTGTTTATTTGTTAACGTGGAATCCAAAACATTTCTCTAATGGTAGCGACGGTTCGGAAGAAGGAAGCCTGAATTATGAGATAGGTGAGGAGGTAAGTTGGTCTTGCCATAGTAAGCAATTAAAGCTGGGTGATACGGTATACCTGATTAGGGTTGGCGTTGAACCAAGAGGGATTATCGCTAAAGGTACGGTTACTAAAGAAAGCTATCTTGATTGTGATTGGAAAGATCCGAATAAACAGCGTTCCTACATTCAATTTGAATGGCAAGAATTCAGGCCTACGTGTGAGCGAGGCTTATTGCCAATGTTGCTCCTCAATTCTGCCTGCCAAAATCAAAAATGGAGCTCGCAAACTTCAGGCATTCAGATTCAAGAACAGTATAGTGACCGAGTAAATGAATTGTGGCAAGCGGGCAAAAAACTTCACAGCCTAGAACAGTTTTTATGTTGGGATAAAGAGGAAAACTTCAATCCTGATGGTTGGTATCGTTCTTATGTCGAAGCGTGTGAAAGAGCAAAAATAATTAGGCAAACTGGCGTAATCGAAGATGATGATGTGCCATTGTTATGGCTAAGAAAAAGCAACGGTATAGCAAGTGTTGGCCAAGGGTTCATGTATAAATCTGAATTTGAAACCAACAGTGAGTTTTTGAAGCAACTTAGCCTCGAGATCATCCAAAATCCAACCAAAGCTGTTTACCACTCGGTAGTGGAGCGATGGAAAATTGATGGAGAGTTTAAGCGGAACTTATGGGCTGTGATTAACCGCCTGTTTGCTGTCGCGAATCCAGAGAAGTTCACCAGCATTATCGGTCAATCTTATTTAAACGATGTCTTTATCGGATTACACAAGCAATTTCAGCTTCCTATTTCCACATCGAATAATTGGATAAGAGATAACGAGACGTTGCTAAAAGCCGTTACTCCATATATTCGTTCAGACTGGGATGTTTATACTCGAAACATTCTTTTATGGCGTTTGTATGAATGGTTTACGGAAGAGCCAAAAAATGACCATGAAAATACCGTGATAGATGACGTGAAAGAGGAAAGTGCAATGTATTCAATGCGTAAACAAGGATGCGGTTTAAACACTATTATTTACGGGCCTCCAGGTACAGGTAAAACGTTTCACACGATAGAAGCATCGGTTATTGCCGCTGAACCTCATTTTACGTTTACGAATCGTAACGAGCTAAAAGCTAGATATGATGAGCTTGTCGCAGCGAAACGCATTCGATTTGTCACCTTCCACCAAAGTTACGGCTATGAAGAATTTGTTGAGGGACTAAAAGCGAACACCGAGCAAGGGCAAATTTCATACGATGTTGAATCCGGTGTTTTTAAACAGATTTGCACTGATGCAGAAGTGAAAGAAACGGGSAGTCTTTTAAAGTTTGATCGCGCCTTAGAAGAATTAAAGTTGGCTTGCGAAGATGATTTTATCTCACTTAAAACAAGTAGAGGCAAATCGTTTAAACTTACTTACCATGGAAATGCAACGTTCAGAGTGTACCCAAATGAATCTATTCATGAAGATTTAGGCAGTGGTTATCCTGCCAGTATCAAACATCTCAAGTCATTTTATTTAACGGGTGATGAGTCTGATATTTATAACCGCTCTTATGTAAGAGCAATTTTGAATCATTTAATGTCTGATTATGGTGTGCTTGAATATCAGAGGGATGATGGTGCCAATGAATCTCCTAACTTTGTTTTAGTTATTGATGAAATTAATCGTGGTAATATTTCAAAGATCTTCGGTGAGTTAATCACACTGATTGAACCATCGAAGCGTATTGGTTGTGATGAAGCCTTGTCTCTACAGCTTCCATATTCAAATAAGTTATTTTCAGTACCAAGCAATCTATACATTATCGGTACAATGAATACTGCTGATCGTTCATTAGCCATGATGGATACTGCATTACGTCGTCGTTTTGATTTTAGAGAAATGATGCCAAAGCCTGAGTTGTTTGACGGTGTAGAAATAAAAGGCATTCAGCTTAAAAAGTTACTTGAAACCATGAACCAGCGTATTGAAGTGCTGTACGATCGTGAGCATACCTTGGGCCACGCATTCTTGATGCTAGTGAAAAAATGGGTTGATGATGGCGACCAAGAAGCAGCATTCAGTGAACTGAAATCAGTATTCCAAAACAAGATTATTCCATTACTTGAAGAGTACTTCTTTGAAGATTGGAACAAGATTCGTTTAGTGCTTGGCGATAACCAAAAGAAAGAGACGAAAGAAGCGCTTCAGTTCATCAAATCGAAAACAGATTCCTATGATGATATTTTTGGTTCAGATCACGGCTTAGATAACTATGAGACGGCTAAGACGACGTATCAACTGGCATCATTTGATGGCGACGATTCCGTTTGGAATAACCAAGACGCTTACATTGGTATCTATGATCCTCAAAGTGGTGTCCAAAAGGATTAAGCCGTGAGTAAAGTGAAGAAAGATGTCACGGTTTTTGAGTTTGGTTACTTAGGTAAATGTGAGAAAGCAGAGAAGTCTGAGCGTATTCACCAGATCTCGAAGGTTGCATTTAACTACCTTAAAGGTATCTGTTTATGTGATGAGTCTGAAAGTCGTTTTTTGCGCCTAAAAAGTATCGATAACGCTGAAGTACTTCAGGTGCAAAACTATACGGGGGTACTTTTTACTCCTGATGGTACGCAAATAGAAGTGTTGCCAAAAATAGGTAAACACCTTGAAGGCGAAAAAGGTGAAATCAAAGCACGTAATACGTTAATAATTATGCTGAAAGCACTGAAGCAATTTCGGCATATTCAAACGCATAATGCTAACTTAACAAAGCAAAAAATGCCGTTGCTTGAAGTGTTTATTACCCAGTTTTTAGATTCGGTAAATACCTTAGTAAAACGGGGGGTACGTAGTGATTATGTTCGTCGTGAAGATAACTTGCCGTTTTTGAAAGGTAAGCTGAAAATCGATAAACAACTCCAACACAACGCGATCAACAAGCATAAATTTTATGTTGAGTATGATGATTTTTTACAAGATCGACCGGCCAACCGTTTAGTGCATGCGGCACTAAAGAAAGTGACGTTATTTACTCGCTCGGCCCATAATCAAAAATTACTTCGTGAGCTCATGTTTGTGTTCCATGACATCCCAACCAGCACGAATCATAAGCTGGACTTTTCTCGTGTGAAGTTAGATCGCGGTATGTCGTACTATGAAATACCATTGGATTGGACAAGATTGATTTTAGAGGGCTTTTCACCTTTAACGATGAAAGGGCAAAGTCATGCCTTTTCATTACTGTTTCCCATGGAAGCCGTCTTTGAATCCTATGTCGGAAGCATTTTAAGAAAACAGTTAGTCTCAAACTATTCATTGGTAGAACAAGCTCAGTCAAAATCATTAGTTGTACATAACAGCGTGAAGTACTTTCGGTTAAAACCCGATTTTGTTATCAAGCATGATGGGCAAGAGATTGCGTTGCTGGATACTAAGTGGAAGCTGATTAATCAGAACAAAGCCAATGGTTCTTATAAATACGGCCTATCGCAGGCGGATATGTATCAGATGTTTGCTTATGGTCATAAATACCTTGGCGGAAAGGGGAATATGTTCCTTATTTATCCAGAACATGATGAGTTTACCCAAGCCATAGACCATTGCTTTGATTTTGATGATAACGGCGAGCTTGAAGACGATAAGAAACTGAAGCTATGGGTTGTGCCATTTGTCATTGAGATAAATGGAAAAAGCCGGTTGCTGTTACCTAGAGATGAAAAATTAAAGGCTCAAATTTTTGAGGAACTTCCGTTTTCTACATCGACATGATTACAAGCTTGTGAAGTTCATTACGGCATTAAAAGCTAATAAGCTTTTTAATATCCAATGTTTTTTATTAGGTAATAGATGATGATTAAAGATGATTTGCTCAAGCGTCTACTAAATGAATTTGGTCAACCTTATCGGACGACAAAGAAGATTCAGGCTTGGGATATCACCAGCCGTTATGGCTTGGTCGTGGAATCTGATAAGCCTAATCATGGTGAATATGCCTCTGTTTGGTTACCACATCCGTTCGCAAGCACTGAGTTTCCGGATATCTCACTTCAGGTTTACCCGCAAAACAAAGGACGGCACAGTAATACATATGCTTCGGCTGGCTTAGAACGCGGTGAAGCGGCGTTGAAATTGAAAGTGGTGAGCCGAGATGATATTGACCGGCTGATTGCCTATTTAAGGCCGTAGAAGGCATTAGCCTTTCCATTATAAGTACTCTCGCAGTTTGCTGACTTTATGGACTACCCAGTCATTGTTTATTTAATATTTTCCCCTTTTATTAAGGACGACCATGAATACATTCAGACATTGCCTTGCCGATATTTTTTCAGCACGTCAGCTTGATCGTGTCAGTGGTGCGCCACTGTATAGCTATAAGTTAAGTGAACAAGAGTATCAGGCGTTATATACATCATTGGTCGATAGCTTACGCAGTCATGATATTAGCTGTTATATACCATCGGCGATGAGTTCTGAGTGGGCTGGTGCCTTTGTAATGTATGCTTCTGAATGGTGGCGCAAGCAATTTTCTGGTGGTCATTGGAGCTGGGAACCGATTTTTAGCTCTCTAAATGTGAAAGAGACGGATATAACGGCTAGCCAAAGAAATAAGCTAATTGCTGCGGGCTTCCGTTATTGGCGTCGGCCTCTGCTGACTAATGGGCAGGGAAGGATGTTCCTTGGTACGGTTGCTGTTGAAGGTGGGTTACCTCTTAATTTAATAACTGATCCTAGCAGTAAGCTTTCAAATTACTTCGAGCATGTTATTCATGACTTTGGGCGTTTTTCATTAGCTGCGCCGAATGCAGTGGTTATAGCTGAAGCGCACGATTATTGTATTGCGGCTTCTTTTAGAAATGAAGCGGTTTATTCTGTTGTCGGTAAGATTGCGGAAGCGATTTACCAATTAACGGATCAGTACGTGTTAGATGACCAAGCTGATCCATTGCGTTACTTAGATGCGGTCGCGCCAAGTTGGCCAGAAGTGTTACCTCTGAATCTTGAGCATGATGTGGCGAGAGGATTACTCAATAGTGCACTGGGTAAAGCGATTGAAGTGCAGCGTCGTTTACCAAGTACCATTCGACTTGTACGTCGTTTAATACAAATGTCAGATCAACATGCCTATCTCATGGATGATCTAAGCGAAGTCAAACAAGAGTGGAAATGCCAGTTGTCGGTGTCTCTCCGTTCGAGAGTGAATGCAGAGTATGTGCAGCAACTTTTTGGCATGTTGAACTTGCCTTCTCGATTTAGTTTGTTTGCTTTAGGTAAGAAACCTTTGCTGTTGGCTCAGGCCTTTCGCCCTAAGAATAATCCTGAACGCTATTTGTTAGAAGTGATGTGTCGTGATCTGCCTGACGACTGGTTTGATTGTGAAGTGCAGCTAATGGCTCGCTCAGATGACGGCGAAGCCTGGTATGCACCTCTATTAGGTGGGAGTAGTTTAGATTCTGATGAGCCTTGGGTGTTTCATGAGAATGAATACCAGTGGGTATTTTATGGTGCAGGGCATGTTTGCACTGAGCAATCAAAAGCGCTGATTGCCATAAATCCTGAAACGGCGACCTCGAATGGACAGTGTACTGAGTTAACATCAAATCGTTTTCTAGCGACAAGCCTTGAGCCTATGTCTCGTGCGTTGTACATGTTTGATGAAGAGGGTTCTTTCTCTATCAATGAGTACTCCATTGCATTAGGACAAAACAGTAGTTCAAGTGTCGAGTATGTCTGGCAAGGTATTGAACTACCTTATCAAACAATACCAACGAAATGTTTTATGGGTAAACCGCGCCTGATTAGGCTTTCATCACAAGGTGCAAGAAAAGAACTTCCTACCGAAAAACTACGTTGGCACCATGCGTCGAAAGGTCAGTGGCTCTCAATTGATACCTTGCCATTCGGACAAAGTGAGGTTGCTTTCATTGATGGTGGAAAGACTAAGAAGCGCTTTAGGCTGGCAAGTTTACCGAAGGATCTGACGATAGAGCTCATCTCTGGTAAGCAATTAAATAGAGGTGAAATCAAACTACAGTCCTCACGGCCGCCAATGGTGACATTGTCGAAGCAAGATGCTGAGCATATTGATTTTCAGCTAACTCAAACAATGAACAGTGTCACTATTAAGTTATTTAGTGCTGCCGAACAACCGCCAGCGCAGGTAAACCTTGAGTTATGGTGGCAGGAAAAGCCTAAGTCGATTGCACTGACGTTACCGTTCCCAAGTAAGGGCGTTAGTTTGTTGGATGGTAACGAGCAACTGATAACAAATAACAGTGAATTATTAGTTGATCAAATCAATGCTTATGAGCTTCATGGTTATGGCTTAGGAGGTGAAATTGAGATCCAGTTTGCACTTAATGCTCGTGATATTCGTGGGGTATTCAGTCGTAGTGCCTATTTTAGCAGCGTACTGCCATCCACGGACGCATTGGCGACGGGCTTGTCGTTATCGACCTTTCGCACAGACATTCAGGCTTTGTTCGCACTGTCTTCGTGCTTAGATGCGAGAGTGAAAGTGTCGGTGATTCATCACGGTCAGGCGATCTTCAATTTTTCTTTAGCGGCTTACGGACTGTCACTTCAGCCTGAGCGAGAAAACAATCAGATTGCTCTAAGCCATGCTAATGAATCAGGTTTAGTTGATTGTCACTTGTTTACTGTCCCTCTTGATCACCCGGATCAAACCCCACAGCCATTAAGCACAAACCAATCAATGGCTAATGACAATGAGATGGTTTGGGATTTTCCTAATGAAGAAATAGAAGCTGGCGCATGGTTAGTGTATTGCGATAACCCTCATGCAGGTATTCGACCATTGATGTGGAGTAAGGATCTAGAGCTATTACCTGAAGCAAGAAATGGTTTTGAAGCGGCGGCTGGTATTGGAAGGCGAAGTGATCGCCTTCATGCGTTTAGTCAGGTTGCCAGAGAGATGGCATTCGATTTTACGATGACGGAATGGAAGTACGTACGAACCCTGCTTGCTTTTGATCAAGTTCCCTTAACCACTTTTGACCTGTGGCGAGGTATCACACAGGAACCAGAATTCATGTTGGCACTGCTGCTTAACGCGAATAAAAAAGAGAACGACCGCATTTGGCAGATGGATAAACAGTTTCCATTGTTGTGGTACTCGCTAAAAATCATATCTGCGGTGAAAGTGGTGAATGCTTTTTATGACTATCTTCTGACTCGTTTGGGCGAAGAGATGGAAGAGGTTGCCCAGAACAGGCTCCAGAAAAAGTTATCTGAGTTGGTTTCTTATTTCCCTGGTTTAAGCCACTTAAACGAGTTGATGCAGCATAAGATCGGATTGGTTGATAAGAAGCCAGGGATCGCTCCTGCCGCTTATGTACAACAGCTGATGGAGCTTAGAAATACGTTATCCCAACGTAAGTCTCTGGAATCATGGCCGAACGTATTTGCTGATTTATTGTTCAAGAATTTAGTTAACAATGTCAATCCTCAATTAGTTTCTTTATGTCTGACGCAAAAAGATGGCTTTAAAAATAATGTTCTAAATGCACCAGTTTTACTGGCGTTGGCAAGTGGTGGTCAAGTTGGTTTACTGGTTACGCCTGAGCTTGTTCATGCGATGCGTGAATATCGTCGTTTTGATCCTGAATTTTTTGATGACAGCTTTGCATTAACTCAAAAACTGATCATTGGTTTTACCCAAGTTTAAGATTGTAGGATTTATTGGTTATGGAATATTTTGAATCGATTATCGATCAGTTAACGAAACGAGCAGCAAGAGCAACACTTGGTCAGTTTGGAGTTCGTTCAAAGCCATTGCGTGAATTTCTGTGGCAACAGTTTTCAAAAGCACCAGGTGTAGATGGTGCATTCTTGGGTGATCCTGTGTTCGAGGCGACATTTGGTTGGAAGCCTCACACTAAAACGATGAAAGAGTTATCAGGCGATTTGTTAGAAGCCAGTGTTGTTCATGCAATGGAAAATCCACCAAAAGAGTTAAAAGATGATTATCAATTTAACTCGCAATGGTCACCTTATGCCCATCAGTATGAAGCATGGCAGCATTTATCAAAAGAAGAGCCACGTTCGGTCATTATTAGTAGTGGTACGGGCTCAGGTAAAACTGAGTGTTTTTTAGTTCCGATTTTAAATGACATTGTTAAACGGAGCAGTAAGCCTGATGGGGTTGAAGCGTTATTCCTTTATCCTCTGAATGCCTTGATTAATAGCCAACGTGACCGCCTAGCCGCTTGGACTCATCAGCTTGGTTCGGATGTGAAGTTTTGTTTGTATAATGGTGAAACCAAAGAAAATGTTACCGTGGCTAAACAAAAACTGCAACTGAATCAGCAGCTTTCACGAAAAGCTCTACGTGATGACCCTGCTCAAATTCTAGTGACTAACGCAACCATGCTGGAATATATGCTGGTTCGCCAAAAAGATGACCCCATTCTTTCTAAGTCAAAAGGTAAATTGCGCTGGATAGTACTTGATGAAGCGCATACGTATATAGGTTCACAAGCTGCAGAGCTTTCTCTGTTGTTACGCCGTGTTATGCATGGTTTTGGTGTAAGTCCAGATCAAGTTCGCTTTGTTGCAACCTCTGCAACCATCGGTGGTAAAGATTCTGATGATGAATTGAAAGCATTCTTAGCGGATGTTGCTGGTGTCGATATCTCTCAAGTTTATTTAGTAAAAGGTCATCGAGAAATTACGTCTTTGAATGAGATGACATCGCCACATGCGATGAACTTAGATGTGATTAAATCGATTGTTAGTGATGAAGATCGTTATAAAGCACTTGAGTCAATTACACCACTAAGGGTATTACGCCAGCATCTTAGTTCTGAAGATAACAGACTCTCTTTAACTCAAATAAGGAAGATTTTGTCTGCAACAGACGAGCCAGTAACCGAAGAGTTTGCTTTGCAGTGGCTTGATGTTTGTGCTTCAACGAAGGGGCAAGATGGTCAGGCATTTATCCCATTCAGGTTGCATTTATTCCATCGCGTTTCTGGTGGCTTATGGGCGTGTTCACACCCCGATTGTAAGGTGAAAGTCGGTACGGCATTAGATACAATCGACTGGCGCTTCGGCATGGTTTATATGTCACGTCGCGAAGAGTGTGGATGTGGTGCGCCTGTATTCGAGATGGCCAACTGTAATGGTTGCGGCACAAGTTTATTGCTGGCTGATAAGAATACAGATTTAGAGAGTGGCGATAGCACCCTATCGTTAACAAAACCTGATTCTAGCATTGATGATTTTGCGCTTGATATTGAAGCTGATGATTCTGAAGCGACTTTTGATGAAGACGATGAGCAAGATATTCACACAAGTTTATGTATTCTTTCTGAATTACCTCATGATGAAACGGGTGAACATTGGTTGAATAAAACCGGTGTATTGAAGACTAATAAACATAAAGGTTCTTTCAAAGTACACCGGGTGGAAGGTTACAGCAAAGCTGGCGGTCTCGCGCTACGTTGCCCTTGTTGTCAACATAAAAAAATTCAGAATTTTGAATTCTATCGTCACTTTAGAAACGGTGCGCCGTTTATGTTATCGACAGTTATTCCTACATTGCTTGAGTTCTGCCAGGAAGGTAAGAAGGAACAACTTAATGGCCCATGGAAAGGGCGAAGAATGATCACCTTCACCGATAGCCGTCAAGGTACAGCTCGCTTTGCAGCTCGTTCACAGCAGGACGCAGAGCGTCAGTTTCTTCGGACATCTTTGTTTCATTTAGTCGCTGATCGAACGGCGAAAAGTGGGTCGTTATCGTCTGAAGATGAGCAAAATTTGAAAAAATATCAGAACCGCTTGGCAATGTTTGTCGAAGATGGTGATGATGAAATGATTGAAATAATGGAAGAGAAAATTGCTTCTCTGTGTGGTGGCGGTGATATATCTATTTCATGGTCTGATGTAGAACATGAGTTAGCGAAAGAAAAAGAACTGCAGTATTGGATCAAAGATTCTTATAAGCGTTTTGATGATCAGATGCAATTAGTGAAAGATCCATTGTTACTTGCAAGGTTGCTACTGCTTCGTGAATTCAATAGTCGCCCTAAACGTCAAAATACGCTTGAAACACTTGGTCTTATTCGTATTGAGTATCCAGATCTTAAAGATAAAGGAAATACGGCACCTAGTGACTGGAATTCGCTGTTTAGTGATACTGCAACGGGTCAAAAAGAGTGGCTTAACTTTCTAACACTATGTTTGAATTTCCATGTGCGTGCGATGAAGGCAATTTCACTAAGTAAAGAGCAACAACGATGGATTGGTGCAAAATTTAGTGCGGGCTTAATTACCGATCCTGATGATGACAGTAGCTTGAAAAATGTTCATAGTTGGCCACAAGTGGGTAAAGGGGCTCGTCAACCGCGATTGGTTCGATTACTGGCTACAGGTTTCAATTTTGATGTGACAGATATTGACGATAAAAGTCGGATTAATATTATTCTTCAAGACGCGTGGAAGGTACTGCAACGTTATGTATTATCAGCTAGTGGCGATGGTTATCGATTAGAGCTCGAACATAAAGTGAGTTTTAGCTTATTAAATGAAAAATGGCAGTGCCCTCATACTCAGAAAATTATTGATACACATCTCGAAAAAATAACGCCATATTTACATATAGATGGTGAACGTGAAGAGCAGTTGTGTCGTCTGATAGACACTCCGGTTTATCCTTATCCATATGGTCGACGTATTGAAGACGGTTCCCAAGTTACGTTAAGTGAAACCCGAGAATGGCAAGAGCTACCTGAAGTTGCGAGTGTTCGTAAAGAAAACGCATGGTCTGACATTTCAGATCGTGTCGTTGAACGTACACCCTATTTTCGGGTTGCAGAACATTCGGCTCAGCTACCAGCCCCCTTACTTCGTGACTATGAAGATAAGTTTAAGAAAGGGCATATTAATGTTCTGAGTTGTTCAACGACGATGGAAATGGGGGTCGACATTGGTGGTATATCTGTTGTTGCAATGAACAATGCACCACCTAACCCTGCTAATTATTTACAGCGGGCAGGTCGTGCGGGTCGTCGAGGTGAAACGAAATCAGTAGCATTAACGCTGTGTAAAAATACACCTCATGGAGAACATATCTTTGGACAAACTCGCTGGGCATTTGATACTCCAATTCATGTTCCCAATGTGTCGCTGTCGAGTGAGTTTATCGTTCGTCGTCATATTAATGCACTGTTGCTGTCTGTTTTCCTAAGGCAGGAAAACATCAGTGATAATTCGTTAAGGCTTAGCTGTGGCAACTTCTTCTTGTCAGTTCATGATAACTGTCCATCTCAAGCTGAATTGTTTAGCAATTGGTGTAGTACCGACGCGCTAAACGCAATTCTTAGTGGGTTAGAGACGTTATTGCGCCGAACTACTCTGCAATCAACGTCAATGAAAAAACTAATCCATGATTCTTCTGAACAGATGACGGTGATTGGACGAGCGTGGCAAGAAGAGCATAAGCTCCTCTGCGAACAGAGTGAGGAAATTAAGAGCGATAAAAACAGATTATCAACAGCCCAGGCTGCGGTAGAAACGCAAATTCAACGTTTAGAGGGAGAGTACCTACTCTCTGAACTTGCACGGAAAGGCTTCTTACCAGGTTATGGATTCCCAACAGATGTCGTTTCACTTAATAACGACAATGTTGAATCGATTAATCGCAAACGAAAGCATATTCAGGCAATAAAAGAAGCTAAGTCGGCAAAAAATAACAAGTTAGATCACCGTATAGATAATTTATATAGCGCGAGAGATTATCCGTCGCGTGATTTGTCTGTTGCTATTCGGGACTATGCGCCTGGTAGTGAAGTTGTTCTCGACGGGCGGGTGTACCAATCAAACGGTGTTATTTTGAATTGGCATAGCCCGGCATCTGCAGATCAAGTGAGTGAAATACAATCGCTGTTATGGGCTTGGCGTTGTAACCATTGCGGTGCGAGCGGTATCGATAGAAACATGCCGCATCAATGCCAGTGTTGTAAAAAAGAGCTGAAGTCGGATTGTTACCATCGTTTCCTTGAACCAGGGAGCTTTGCGATTGATATACGTAATGAGCCCCATAATGATATATCTCGTTTGGTGCATGTTCCTTTTCAAGACCCATGGGTAACGGTTGAGCAAGCCGAGTGGGAAGAGCTCAGCGTGAACCCGAGTGCTATGTTCCGTTCAAGTCATAATGGCCATGTGTACTATTACAGTGGAGGACTCTCATCAGCAGGCTATGCACTCTGCTTAGAATGTGGTCGCATGGAGCCAATGCCAGCGAGTGAGGACGCCAACCCATTTCAGGTGCTAGAAAACCACACGCGTTTAAGAGGCGGTAAGGGCGAGATAGAACGCGAGAGTGAGCACTTCTGTGGTGGTAATGAGCGTGAATTTGCTATTAAGGGCCCGATAAAGCTTGGGCATAGTACGCGTACCGATGTATTTGAACTGTTGCTGTTTCATGGTGACGGCTCGGTATTAAATGACAGAACAATTGCTCGGTCTGTTTCTGTATTGCTCCGTAATGAATTGGCTGAAAAGCTGGGCATTAATAATGAAGAAATAGGGTGTACGACTAAACCTGTTAATTACAACGGTAAAGAAGCTCAAGCTATTGTGCTTTATGATTCGTCTGCTGGTGGTGCTGGTTTTGCCATTCAGGCTTCAGAGCACTTGATTGAGCTCCTGCAAAGAGCAAAACGAAAAGCAAAACAATGTAGTTGTGATAAAGCTTGTCACCGATGCTTAGTTGATTATTCAACACAACATGCATTAGATCTGTTGGATCGTCGGCAGGTCGCAGTTTTCTTAGATAACGACTTCTTTGAAAGGTTGGCACTACCTGATTCGCATTGCATTTTTGAACAAGCGAATCGCAGAGAATTACGGCCATTATTGTCTGCTATCGAGCAATCTCTATCTCATTCTGAATCACCGGAATTGTATTTGTACTTAACCCGTTCCGATCTGAATGATCTAAGTGAGTGGCCATTAATAGATGCGCTTTACGCATGGGCGAGAGAGCGTAAAGTTAAGTTGGTTTTGCTGAATGAAGGAAAAAGCAATTTATCAACATCAGAGCAGATCAGTTTGTCATGGTTTGCCCACCATCCCAATATTGAGTTATTACAGCGCATTGATCTCCTTAAAGATGGCGTGACACTTTGTGCTGAGATTCACAATGAAGGGCTTGCTAAAGGATGGGGTTATCTTGAAGGGCAAGAATCAAAGTTAGTGACTGGTATAAGCCAAGTACCTACCTTTGAAGGGTTTCAATTAGAGGTACTAAAACAGACTGATAAAGTGGGAACCGTATCTGTTCATGCTGAGCTGAATGGAATGGTAAAGGCTTTTGGCTCTCAGTTTTGGACAAAAGTATTAAAAGCTTCCGGTCTATTGCTTAAGAAAATGCAGAGCAGTCAGATTGTCGAAGTTGAGTATTGTGATCGATACTTGGCGGCACCGCTGCCATTCAGTCTATGTTTGAACGCCCTTGATGCTTTGTTGAGGCATTACGATGGTTGTAAAGCGACGATTATTACAGGGCGTTTATATCTTTCGAATGATGAACCTAAAACCGTTTTGGATAATTGGCAAAATGAAGAAGAGCGAGGTAGGGTTGTACAGGAATGTATCTATCAATCTCAATTGGATATCGAGTTTAAAACTGAAATCAAAAAGTATTTGCCACATGCAAGAACGTTGAAGCTTACTTTTGATGATGGTTCTGATGTTACTATTTGGCTCGACCAGGGTTTTGGTTATTGGTTTACGGAAAGATACGATCAAAATAATCAGTTCCCTAAAGACTTAACAGTCACAGAGCAAGCTGAAGTTATTCTCAATGGAGAATGGATTATTAAAGGCGGTCAGTGGCCAACAGCAGTATTTTTCTCTATTGATTAACGCAAATCATTCTAGTGATTTGGTAAAGATCAAGGCAGTAATTAACTCTGTTTTTCTGTGTTGAAGAGAGCTTCCCCAGGCAATCGCACAGGAATAACTGCAACGTATTGAACATTAGTTATACCCGTGATCATTGATGATGCTTGATTTCTTTAATAATGAGGATCATGCTACACACTATGAAAATGACTCTAACCCAAAAGCAGAAACAAGAACTTGAAAACCAGCATGATAAGACTCGTGACGGTCGAGTGCGTGATCGTATAAAAGCGGTACTTCTTGCATCGGAAGGTTGGAGTACCTCCATGATTTCACAAGCTCTGCGCATCCATGAAACGACAGTTCTTCGTCATCTCAAAGACTATGAACAATCGAAAAAACTGACACCTGAAAATGGCGGGTCATCGGGATACTTATC
>NZ_JAKJSP010000043.1:0-57809 GCF_050337085.1 Photobacterium sagamiensis
ATATGGTGAGTTTAACGTCCTTCTTTTTGCCATCTTTAGACTCAACGACAAAGGCAACATCAGTGATGATCCGCTTACCAAGCAGCGCAACCAAATTAGAGGATGCAGGATCTTCCATCGTTTTGATCAAAGAGGCATCCCAAAGTTTGATCGCATGCTGAAGAAAATGTCGCGGTCCATTGTTCTTTTGGGTGGGATAATACCGATCAGTATAATCCGACGCCTTCAAGGTCACCGAACGGTACTTTAATGGCAGGTACTCTTCCCCGCTCTCTAATGCCTTGATAAATGACTCATTTTCCAATAAATCCATTGGGTAAAGATTTAGGCTGTCAGAGGTGAACTTGTACATTCTTAGAGCATGGCTATCTAGGGACTCAAACGTTTTCAGCAACGAGTTCGAATAACGTTGGATGCCATTTTTCTTGTCACCCTTATAGTTATGTTCAAACTGTGCAAGGCGCTTTCGCTCTGTCGTAATAACTTCGTTGAGTTTTTCTTTAGTATCGATATCCATCTTCTAGTAATTTTTTGATCGTTAAACTTTGGTCAGTATACCTATTTATACTGTCACTTACTGCAAAAATACACCTATTTTCACTGTCACTATGGTGGAGTGTGATCTCGATGCTATACCTAAAAAATGACAAAAATTGGCGGTATTACACCTAGGAAAGTGCAATACTTTTCAATAATACACCTAACTAGTAGCATTTATTTTACGATTAAGCGTTACTAAACAACAAGTTAACACCCTACAAGTAAAGTAAAGTGATCTATATAAATAGATCGAGATCGTTAATTAAAGTAGTTATAAGTACAACTCTGTTGTATGTGATTTTTTTATTGTTTTTCTATACAAAGATCACGTTAGTACTGTACCTATTTTTACTGTCATCAAATACCATAAGATCCCTATTTTTACTGTCATTGTGTCTCTTAACCATGACGATAATACACCTAAAAAAATGCATAAAAACACCATGACGCACCTAAAAATGTGCAATTATTATCGATAACATACCTAAGAACATGCAACATCTTGATATTAAACTATTAAAAAACAATATGTTAGATAGCGCTAAGTAAAGTAAAGTGATCTATCTAAATAGATCGAGATCGTTATATAAAGTAAATATAAGTACAAACGTCGTTTGAATTTTTTGTTTATTGATCTTTAAGATCACTGATGGATCAATCAAACATCAGACACTGGCGCTAGAGAGCATTCGTAACTCGATACCCAGTAATATCACTGTGGCTGCACCGTCAGCTTCATAGTCAGGGATGACAGTTCGTTAATGGCTTCAAGTGTCACCTTGTCATCGATCGCTTCCGGTCCTATGTTGAGGCCTGTCAAGATGAATTTCTTCGGCCTACTGGCAATATCTTCAAAATACTGCTCAAGATTTGCCCTCAACCGAATAGGCTTTAACCATTGGTTACGTTCCATCCCCCACCATATTGTAAGTATGCTCATTCAAGTCCCACCCATCTTTGAAGCCTTTTTCTTTGAGTATTAAGGCACACCTCACCACTGCCAATGTTTCTCCACTTCTGCTGGTACGGCAAGATATTGTTCAGCCCAGGCATTTCAATCTCTTTTTTGAAGCCAGAAAAAATACTTAATATCCAATGCCTGTGATGTGCATCAGCTCCGAAATTAGTTAACCCAATAGAGAGTGACATGATTGTTAATCACAATAGCTAGCAAATTCTGGAAGCCATCGACACCATTATCCGCGAGCTCAATGTCCGCCAGCCACACCATGAAAACGTTCAAGTATGCATTGGGCGTGAATTTCTCGACGTATGTGATCCCGCGGCTTAAAGTGCAGTATTTTCGCCGTACTCGCCATTGAGCTAAAAATTTTTTGCAACAGAGCCCCAAAAAGCCCTTAATAAAAGGCAATGTATTGTTTTATCTGTTTTGTTCTAAGCGCTCGTTTTCCCTGAACAGAGAAGGGCTTATTCCTACCGTTCGTCTGAAATCTTTTGAAAAGTGAAGTGGGTCTTTATACCCAACTTGATAGGCAATTTCAGAAATACTCTGCTCTGATTCCACCAGCATTCGTCTAGCTTGTGTAAGACGGTAATTCTTCAGCCACTTTTGTGGTGACTGATTAAACGTTGACTTGAATAACCGAAACACCTGAGACTTACCGACTTGGCAATATTCAGCAAATCTAGCTATATCCCAATCTTCTGAATAATGACTATGTATCGCGTATATCAAACTTGTCAGCCCACGATGTTTAACAGGGTCTTGCGTTATCTTATCTGGTTCGCTTCGTATCTCTAAAAGCATTACAAGAAGCTCAGATATAAGTTTATCGCAGGAAATATCAGATAGCAGAGTGTGACTTTGCATCTGCTCAAATATGCTTTCGAATATCTGGCAAACATGATCTGTGTCATCAATCAAGAATGTTGGCTGCTGCGGGACTTGAAGAAAATCTACTATATTATTTAGCTTGCCGCCATCAACTCTAAACCAATAAATCTCCCAAGGACGTTTAGAGTCCGGGCAGTGAAAGTGCGTTTCACTAACCGGTAGCCATACCAATTGTCCTTTGTGGATATAGTGCCGCTTACCTCTAAAATCTACCCACCCTGCCCCATTGATACAGTAGATAAATTCATGACCAACCACCGAACGTCTATTAATTCTGTGATCTATATCGGTAACAAGATGACCGGCTCTAAGGACTCGATGGCTACATAGAGCTGAGAAGTCTAATGACTCTCTATAAAAAGACTTAATTGTCTTTGTCTTTGGCATTTTTGATCTTCTATGTTTATCGATAATGAGTTTGTATCACATTAAGGTGCTGTTTTATCAGCGCATTTCATTTAAATTAGACGCTCGTCACAAACACTGTGGATGGGAATTCTGTCCATGTATTGAGTAGTGGTGTGTATTAATTAGTAGCGTTGCTAGAGATATATTAAGCGCAGGTCATTAAGGCACTATTTATAAAAGTCCACTATTTAGGAGTTATACACATGATCGATTTTAACGATCCAAAGCAAGTTGCCAAAGCTATCCAGTTCACAAACGTAAATGCAGAGCTAACTAAGAACGAGTTAATTGCTCACCTAGATATCTGTAAAGAATTCAACTTTGATGCTGCGATGATTGCTCCTTGCTGGGTAAAAGTTGCTAAAGAATACCTAAAAGGCACTGGTGTTCGTGTTGCGACTACTCTTAACTTCCCACAAGCGAACGACACTACTGCAATGAAAGTTGCCCTAGTTCATCAGCTTGGTACAGAAGGCACTGACGAGTTTGATTTCCCGCCAAACCCAGGCTTCTTGCTGAGCGGTATGGAAGAAGAATATTTCCAAGAAATCAAGCAAGTTGTTGACGCTGCACACTCTTACGGCATGAAAGTTAAAGTTATGCTTGAGTTTGGTTTTCTACCAACTGACGAGCTAAAAATCAAAGCAACTCAACTTTCTATGAAAGCTGGCGTTGATTGGGTTAAGCAGTCTTCTGGCTGGGGCAAAGGCGGCTGCGCTGCAACTGAGCATGACGTTCGCATCCTTAAAGAAAACATCCAAGCACCTTGTAAAGTTAAGGTTTCTGGCAAAGTTAACACTATTGAAAAAATGCAGGCTATGTTTGAAGCCGGTGCAGAGCTTGTAGGTACTAGCTCTGGTCCTGAAATCGTTCGTCGTATGACTGGTGATATTAACGCTTACTAAGCAAACCTAATGCCGCGTACCTATTTTGCGCGGCATTTTTTTATTAAAATTTTAAGGATGTGTAAATGAGCGTATTCATTTTAGGTAGCTACGCAAAAGCATTGGTAATGACCGCAGATCGCATTCCTCTTGTTGGCGAAACTTTAATTGGTGAAGATTTCCGTCAAACATTTGGTGGCAAGGGTTCAGACATGGCCGTTCAAGCTGCTCGTCTTGGATCAAAGGTGGTTTACTCAGGTGTTATTGGTGATGATGCATTCGGTAATGAATTTCAAGACCTGATGAAGCAAGAAGGTATCAATACAGAAGCTCTTCGCGTAACTAGCGAACTTGCTACTGGCGCTGGCTTTATCGTTAAAGACAACAAAGCACAAAACGTTATCGTTGTTGATATGGGCGCAAACAAGCTATATAGCAAAGAGGATGTTTTCGAAGCTAAGCCATTAATGAACGACTGTAAAGTTGCACTTGCTCAGCTTGAAATCCCATTAGAGACTGCACTATATGGTCTAAAGATTGCAAAATCTCTAGGCAAGAAAACCATCTTAAACCCTGCCCCTGCTCGCGATCTTCGTGGATTAGATTTGTCTGACGTTGACTATCTAACACCAAATGAAACAGAAGCCCGAGTTGCTTTAGGTCTTGAGCCTAATGCTGATATCTCAGATCGCGAAGTGGCTGACAAGTTATTAGAAACTGGCTGTAAGTTTGTTGTTATGACTTTAGGCAGTGATGGCTCTGCGGTATTTACCAAAGACGAAACGATTATTGTCCCACCATGCAAGGTTGATGTAGTTGACAGCAACGGTGCAGGAGACAGCTTCAATGCTGCGCTTTCGGTGGCGCTTTCAGAGAATATGAATATTAACGAAGCTATTAATTTTGCAAATGCAACTGCGGCTTTATGTTGTAAGGATTGGGAAACCGTCCCTTCATACAAAAACCGAGTTCAAGTTGAAGAATTTATGGCGAAATAAACTCCAATAAAGGAAATAATAATGAGAACTGAAAGAATCCTACACCCAGAATTATCTAAAGCGCTGGCAACTCTAGGGCATGGCGACATCGTTCTAGTAACTGATGCTGGCTTCCCTATCCCAGCCGATGCAAACCGTATCGATTTGGGCTTCTATCCTGGCATGCTAGATGTTTTGGATATTCTTCGTGTTTTGCGAAAAGAAATTTTTGTAGAAAATATCAAATTTGCACCAGAAGTTCGTGACGTTAACGGTGAACTTTACAAGTCAGTGCAAGAAATCTATACCGGTCATGGCGCTGAATTCACAGCCGTATCTCATGAAGATTTATGTAACAACATCGCTCAAAAAGCAAAAGTTGTTATCCGCTCAGGCTCATTTAATCCGTGGGCTAACTTTGCAATGACAGCAAGCACTGACCCATTCGCATGGTTCTCAGAAGAATCTAAAGTTAACCCTCTTCCTGCATACATTGAACGTCGAAATCGCATCACCAATAACACTAAGCCATCACTGAAATAATCGAAAACACATTAAAGATTAATGGTACAGCCATATTGTAGTCTGTGGCTGTACTTAAATTATTCAATGGAGTGAAAGATGAATACAGTAAACTATAAACTAGCCCTCATTGCATCTATTGGTGGGCTTTTATTCGGTTATGATACAGCGGTAATTGCTGGCGCAGTTCAAAACTTAACTGCGTACTTCTCACTTACCCCTACAGAAACAGGGTGGGCGGTTTCATGTGCTCTTGCTGGCTGTATGATTGGCGGCCTTTTTGGGAAGGTGCTAACTGATAAACTTGGCAGAAAGAAAACTTTAATAATCACAGCATGTTTAATTCTTATTTCCGCCATCGGAACTGCCTTACCAGATAATCTAACAACATTTGTGATCTTTAGGGTCATAGGCGGCCTTGGTATTGGTCTTGCGTCACTTGCTGTCCCTGTATATATCAGTGAGATATCAGCCAAAGAAGTTCGTGGCAAAATGACGGCTCTTTATCAACTAATGATTGCGCTAGGTATGCTAATTGTTTATATCGTTAACACCGGCATATCAGAAATGAGTCCTAGCACTGAATGGGCTGTTAGCCAATCTTGGCGCTGGATGTTTGGATCAGAATCAATCCCCGCTCTAATTTTCTTTGTTCTACTTTTTACCATTAAAGAGTCTCCGCGATGGTTGGTTAAAAACAACCAAGAGCATGAGGCTGCTAAAGTCATTCGCGCAGTTAATGGTAACGAAGCTGATGCTGAACAAATAGTTCGTGAAATCAAGGCGTCATTTAACGATGAGCACAGCGACGACAAGAGTGATTCGCTTTTCTCAAAGCGAAATAGAAAAGTTTCACTAATCGTAATTGCAACGGCTTTTATCGTTAACTCAGTAGGTGTAAATGCCGTCCTTTATTACGGTAATGTTCTTGTTCAGAATATCGGCATAGCAAATGCACAAACAGCATTTTGGCAACAAATAATAGTAGGCGTTGTATTTTTGCTAGCTGCTGTATTTGCTGTTTACAAGGTTGAGGCTTATGGACGACGACCGTTACTTATAATTGGTAGCGCAGGGTGTGCGATAAGCATACTTGCACTTGCTGCTATGATTTACTTGGGCGTTCAAAGCCCGTTTATGTTCGTGTTAATCTTGATTTATATTATGCTTTTCGGAGCATGCGTTGGTCCAATATTCTGGGTTATGCTTCCTGAGTTATCACCTAACTCAATCCGTGACAGACTTGTATCCGTATCCGTTCTCATGGTTTGGTTCGGTAACTTTCAGATTGCTCAAACATTCCCAATGATGAATGACAATCCATACCTGATTGAAACGTTTAACGGTAGCTTTCCATTTATCATTTATGGAATATTCGCAATTCTATATCTAGTGCTAACAATCAAGTGCATACCAGAAACAAAAGGTAAGTCACTTGAGCAAATAAGTGCGGAGATGAGAGGCGAAGAAACTAACCTAACAACGGCTAATAACTACAACTAGCCCAATTAAACGAGCGGCGAGAATGCCGCTCGATCAAATCAAAAAATAATAAGGATTTAAAATGGCAACTACAGCATTCTTTATGCCGTCTGTAAATATCATGGGCGCAGGCTGTCTAGCTGAAGCTATAGACGCAGTAAAAGGCTATGGTTTTAAAAAAGGTCTTATCGTTACCGATAAGGTTCTTAGCAAGATGGGCGTTGCTGAAAATATCAAAGCTGAGCTAGCGAAGCGTGACATCGATACAGTAGTTTTTGATGGCGCACAGCCTAACCCTACTATCGGCAATATTCATGATGGCCTAGCTATTCTTAATTCAGAAGAATGTGACTTCATCGTGTCTCTTGGCGGTGGCTCTCCACATGATTGCGCCAAAGGCGTAGCCATGATCAAAGCTAATGGCTGTACTGTTAATGATCTTGAAGGTCTTGATCAGACAGAGAAACCTATGTTCCCGCTAATCGCTATCAACACAACTGCGGGTACTGCATCTGAAATGACTCGTTTCTGCATCATCACTGACGAAGAACGTCATATGAAGATGGCTATTGTAGACAAACATGCAACTCCGTTAATGTCAGTTAACGATCCAATTCTTATGACTAAGAAACCTGCAAACTTAACAGCTGCAACCGGCATGGATGCACTTACTCATGCTGTTGAGGCTTATGTTTCTATTGCTGCTAGCCCTATCACAGACGCCGTTGCGCTTAAAGCTATCTCTATGGTTCAAGAGCACCTTCGCACTGCGACTCACGAAGGTGATAACATTGAAGCGCGTGAAGGCATGGCTTATGCACAATTTATGGCAGGAATGGCTTTCAATAACGCCTCTGTTGGTTATGTTCACGCTATCGCCCACCAGCTAGGTGGTTTATACGATCTGCCTCATGGCGTTCTTAACGCTATCTTGCTTCCTCACGTTGAGCGATTTAATGCAAAAGCATGTCCAGAGCGTATGCGTGATATCGCTGTAGCGATGGGCGTTGATATTTCTAGCATGTCTGTAGAAGAAGGTGCAGAGGCAGCTATCGAAGCAATGGCGCAGCTTTCTAAAGATGTGAATATTCCGGTTGGTCTAAAAGAGCTAGGCGCTAAAGAAGAAGATGTGGCCAAACTTATTGATCAGGCACTAGTAGATGCATGTGCGGCTACTAATCCAATTCAGGCAACTCACGAAGAGCTATCGGCAGTATTGCTTGCTGCGTTCTAAGTAAATTTTGCCTACTAAAGAGCGCCTTATGGCGCTCTTTTTGTATCCGTTGTATTTGAACGGGAGTGAGGGTTGTGTCGCAAACTGAAGTGGTGGGTTATGATCTCCGTCAGCACTCATTACTTTTTGCATTATGACTATCAACTTTTCTGGTCGCCACTTTCCTTCCGCCATCATCCTTAAAATTGTTCGCTACTACCTTGCATATAAACTGAGTTATCGTGAAACCGAAGAGATCATGGTTGAGCGAGGTATCCATATTGATCACTCAACCATCAATCGGTGGGTCATCCAATACGCCCCGTTACTGGAACATCGTGCTCGACAAATGAAAAAGCCAGTCGCATCATCTTGGCGTATGGACGAGACATACATTAACGTCAAAGGTAAATGGAAGTATTATTAGCGGGCCGTTGATAAATACAGCAATGTGATTGATTTTTTACTGTGTGACCACCGAGATGAGAAAGCAGCTCGCGCCTTTTTCAACAAGGCGATAGGCTATAACGGCTTACCTGAAAAGGTGGTGATAGATAAGAATGGTGCGAATGCGTTAGCGCTGCATAATATCAACGTCCAACTCTGGTTGACGGGAAGGATGCTCAACCTAATTGAAGTGCTTCAAGTTAAGTATTTGAACTACATAGTCGAGCAGAGCCACCGAAAAGTGAAAGGTAAGATGCATCAGTGCCAGGGATGGAAATCTGATGAAGGAGCCAAAGCAACCCTCGCTGGCGTGGAGCTGTGAACGATGATAAAAAAAGGACAGCTCGACAACCCTGAAGGCTTATCTGTTTGGGAGCAGTTTTACGCGCTAGCAGCCTAATTGTATCTGAAAATCAATACGCTTGTACTTCTTCATAACTTTGCGACACAACCGACAATGGCTGCCTTTGTTTTATTGAAGTGAGACTGAGCACTCAATTAACAAATAGCGGATAGGGTTTGTTAAATATCGTAATTGTTGAACTAATTCTATAAGCGCAGGATTAGATACAGATAAACCACATTCTAGTCTGATTTCAATTGGTTGGGCTTAAATACCTCACTCTTACCTCTGAGATAAATATCATGGATATGACTGATAAATACGAAGCTCTAGTTCTTAAGGGCGCTAAATTCCAAGTAATGATCAACGCAACAATTAACGCCCTAGTTCCGGCATTGACTCTTAGCGGTGTGTACATGACTATCATGGGGGGAAGTGGCATGGTTGTTGATTTCCTAATCATGAACTTCTTCCTCATTTTCTTTGTGTTTCTTTTTGCTCGCAAAGAGGTTGCGGATTGGGGTGCAAAAAACAACGCTCATGGCGTTTGGTACAACGAAACAAAACATAAAGATTTGAAAAAATACTTACATCGAGGCTTCTTCAAAAACTTCTTGTCTATTTTCGTTCGCTACAACATTACTATGGCTCTTCCTGTAATCGTTGCATGTGGCTTTATCTACCCTGAAGCCGGGATTCCTATTGCTCACTTTGTATTTATCAAATGCGTTTACTCAGTATTTTTGGCAAATAAAGTTGCAACTCTAGGTGGCCGCCTAGGTTCTATTGATCCTAAAAGTATTAAATTAGCTCAGGCTTAGGGTGGAAAAATGTTTTACGAAAAAATTGGCGCAGATAAAGAATTCTACGAAGAAAAGGCAAAGCTACTAGTATCTAAAATGACGCTGGAAGAAAAATGTCACATGCTTTCTGGCAACTGGGATGTTTTTGGCAATGTTAAAAAGGGCGATGCGTATAACCCTGTACCAATCAATACATTTGGCTGTGAGCGTCTTGGTGTGCCACCAATTGGCTTCTCTGATGGCCCTCGTGGTGTTGTAATGCAAGGCGGCACTTGTTTCCCAGTATCAATGGCTCGCGGTGCTTCATTTGACCGCAGCTTAGAAGCTGCAATCGGTGATGTAATTGGTAAAGAGGTTCGCTCTCACGATGGCGGTAACTATTTTGCCGGTATCTGTATTAACCTACTTCGTCACCCTGCTTGGGGTCGCGCTCAAGAAACTTACGGTGAAGACCCGTATCACGTAGGCGAATTTGGCTTGCAGCTAACTGAGCAAGTTCAACATAACGGTGTAATGGCATGTCTTAAGCACTACGCTATGAACAACATCGAAAACTCTCGTTTCAAGGTTGATATTACAGTTGATGATCGCTCTCTTCATGAAATCTACCTACCTCACTTCAAGAAATCTGTAGTTGAAGGCGGCGCAGCATCTCTAATGGGTGCATATAACAAAGTTCGTGGTGATCAGGCGTGTGAAAGCAAGCTCCTTAATACTGATATTCTTCGTGATATGTGGGGCTTTGAAGGCTTCATCTCTACTGACTTCTTCTTCGGTACTCGTGACACCAAGAAGTGTTTAGAGTCAGGTATGGATGTTGAAATGCCCCTTCCTATCCACTACCACAACGTTCTTCGTGACAAAGTTAACTCTGGCAAAATTGACGTTAAGTATGTTGACCTATCTTGTGAGCGAGTTGTTCGCACCGTTCTTGCGTTTACAAACAAAACAGACGAAATGAACTATGGCAGTCACATGCTATACAACCAAGACCACATTGCGTTGTCTCGTCGTGCTGCTGAGGAGTCTATGACTCTAATTAAGAACGAAGGCAATGTTCTTCCGCTTTCTAAGAAAATCAAAAAACTTCTTGTTGTTGGTAACTTTGCTATTACACCTAATACCGGTGACAAAGGCAGTAGTGCTATTAACTCTGGTCGCTCTACTTCACCTTTCCAGGGCTTAATTAAATATTTTGGTGACACAGTAGAAATCACTCACTGTTTAGATACTGAAGTTCAAGAAGCGAAGAAGCATGCTGGCAAAGTTGATGCCGTTCTTATCTTTGCAGGCTGTGATCACACTGACGAAGGTGAATATCTTGTTCCTGACGAAGATGTGAGACTTGGTCCACTAATGTGTAAGGCATTCGAGAACAAAGGTCAGAACCTTAAAGGTAAATTCATAGAATGGTCTGCTGGCAAAGCTGAGAAGTTCATTGAGGCTTCAGACGAAGAAGGCAAAGGTGTTGGTGGTGACCGCGTAAAACTTGGTGTTCGCAGTTCTCAGGCTAAAATGATCCGTGAAATTGGTCGTATCAACCCGAATACAGTGGTTAACATTATTTCTGGCTCGATGATTATGACTGCTGAGTGGGATGATGCAGCGCCAGCTATCTTGATGAACTGGTATGCTGGTGAGGAAGGTGGTAAAGCGCTTGCTAGCATCCTATTTGGTGATGTTAACCCAAGCGGCAAGCTTCCATTCACTGTGCCTTACAGCGAAGCGCATTTGCCTCATTTCGAACCTAACTGTAAAGAATTTACTTACGACTTCTACCACGGTTACTACTTGCTTGATAGAAATGGCATTAAGGCTATGTATCCATTTGGTCACGGTCTGAGCTACACAAACTTCGAAATCAGCAACCCATCTTACGAACTGTTTGATGATCGAATTCGTGTAACCACTGACGTAACTAATACCGGCCTTGTTGACGGTAAAGAAGTTGTTCAAGTTTACGCTGGTTACGCTAAATCTTCTGTTGAGCGTCACAAGAAAGAACTGAAAGGCTTCGAGAAAGTATTAGTTAAAGCTGGTAAAACTGAAACTGTAACGGTTGATGTGATGCTGAAAGAACTAGAATACTTCTCACCGGAGAAACAGCAATTTGTATTCGAAGATATGGATTACGAGCTGTACGTAGGTAACTCTTCAAAGGAGGAAGCTCTAGTTAAACTAGATGTGGCTATGAGCTTGAAAGATAAGATTAGCGCATAAACAATATCAAATCATCTTAACTTTAGCGCTCCTTTGGGGTAATGCCGTTCACTTAAAGTGAGCGGCATTTTTATTTCTAGCATATCGTTGTGGTCTTGGTTTTACCGCTTGAGGGAAGGTTCTCTTTCTTTTGGGAGCTAATATTAGGTGCTCTGCCATACTATGGATGTACTTAAATTGACGAGGAATTGCGCCTGGCTTTGAGTAAGGTCGGCTAATTAAAAGGCTGGTTATTTGTGCTAGGGAGCCATTAAAACTCAACTATTCTGGTCAAGCACAAATGGACACCTGACTTTGTGATTTTTCATAGTTGATTGGTGTGAAATCAACAAGCGTTGTATGCAGCCTTTCATGATTGTAATACCGTATGTATTCTTCAACATATTGCTTCATCGATTCACGCGTCAGATACACGATATTCAATAACCACTCATACTTTAAACTGTCAAATAAGAGCTCTACAACGGCATTATCTAAACAGGCACCAACACTACTCATTGAAGCGGTAATTCCATGTTTTACTAACAAGCGCTTAAATTGTTTACATGTGTATTGGGAGACTCTATCACTATGGAACAGTAGACCTTTTTTGGGTTGGCGCAACGTGATGGCCATTTGCAATGCGCGTTCAACTAGAGTCACGGTCATACGCCGAGAAATAGACCAACCGATAATACATCTAGAGTGCAGAGCCATAACGATAGCCAGATACATCCAACCCTGATTAGTCCTCAAATACGTCACGTCACCAGCCCAAGCTTGATTGGGCTTCTCAGGATTAAACTTTTGATTCAGAAGGTTATCAGCAACACTGTGGCTGTTCTTACGCTTCGTAGTTACCTTGTAAGCTTGACGCTGAATTACCCTTAATCGTAACGAGCACGATGACGACCAATGCTAAAGCCTTCCTCACGTAATTTTTTAGCTAACTGACGAGAACCTAAACTACCTCGGCTACTCTTAAAATAAGCGTTTTGCAGATCGATATAGATTAAGCTCTTATTCGCTAATAATTTTAGCAGGTCGCCTTAACCAATCATGAAATGCACTGCGGCTCACTTGCAGTACATTACAAAGCAAGTTTGTAGGATATTTAGAGCGGTTTGCTCGAATATACCGACACTTTACTTCATTTCTTTCGCGAAGAAGGCAATGGCCTTTTTAAATGTTTCTTTTTCCATACGCAGTTGTTTTACTTCTTTGCGAAGCGCTAATAGCTCAGTTTTTTCATCTGAACTAACGGATGAGTTTTCTTGTTCTTCAGACTTCTGCTTCCAGGTATCAGGTATAGAGAAGGTTGGTTTTGATACCTAACGCATCAGCGGCTCCCTGGACGGAGTAACCTTGGTCGGAGATCAAGCCTAAAGCTTCGTCATTAAATTCTTTGGTATTACTTCTGTACTGACGTTTAGTATTCATACTCACCTCGATTGATATCATATTATCTACAATCAAGGTGTCCAGATCGATTAGACCAGATCAGTGCTGAAAGGCTTGACCAGTCAGGATTATCGCTAGTTGCAGTGAGAACTATTGATATATTTGTGTACTCGTAATCAGTTTGGCACTAATCAAAAATTCCCATGCTTGCTTCTTCCCGTTTATCAGCTTGATATGGAGGTCAGTATCACTTGACCATCACAACAAACACGAATAAAAAATACACACCGTTGCGGGTGTGTGTTTTTTAATCACTTTAGAATGTTTTTGCTTTCAGTGCATTCACTCGTGTTTATGCTTATTAAGCCAGAGCCTCGACAACGGCCTGCTTAATTTTCGCTTGCAGTGCTTCATCCAAGCCGGCAAGGTTGATCACAGCGCTCTTGCTGCTCTTTTGCTTCCACTCGACTTTCTGCTTGGCAGTACTGCCGTTCCAGAGCGTCTCGGGTTCGACTTTTTTACTTACCGTGCGTTTCTTGGTATTTAGTTGGTTGAAGCTGCGGTTCAGTAGGTCAAAGCGCTCGTTTGCACCAAGGCTGTCCGGGACTGCACTGCCGACATTCTCCAGGTATCTCTCATGCAGCTGTTGGGCCTCGACAGGGCTTTCCGTTAGCGCATTGTTAAGCGTGACCATTTTGTTCATCACACGGGCGCTGATCTCATTGCTGCCCATCACCGACCAGAAAACCGGTGCCAGGGTGATCGCGTTGAGGTAGCGTGACATTAACGTCTTATCAACACCTTCGTCATCGGCAAATAGGCTCTGTGTTAGCGCTGGTGTCTCTTCTCTTAATTTTTCCAGCTTGTTAGAGAAATAGTGGCCCCAGTCAAGATAGCTGAACGCCTTTCGCTTGTCTGACTGCAGGACGATATATTCGGCATCCTTCGGGTCAATTTTGGAATCACTGACATCAATGCGAAGGGGAGCGTCGGCTATATCCGCACAGGCCATTCGACGTGAACCATCGACCACATACACCAAGCCATCTTCACCTAGGTAGCCGATTGCATTGGTGATTTGATTGCCGTCGGCAATCCCTTCGTAAATATCAGCCAGTTTATCGCGGGTCAGCTCTTCCGGGCGGCGGATATTGAGGTGATCAACCCGTACATGCTTTTGGATCTCTTCACTGCCTTTGTAGGAGTGGAGTCTTAGCATAATTTCTTGGCCAGACGGTAGCTTGATCCTGTTCGTTACAGGTTTCGCCTGGGGCTTAATTCCTGACGTTCCACGATTGATACCATTAAAGCCAGTTGCTTTTTTATTCCTATTCATTAGTTAACCCGTCCGGAAATTTTCTTGATGTTGGCCATGACTTCTTCATAAACAGCCCTGGTCGATACCACTGCATTGTCGTAAGCCGACACAG
The DNA here is from genome assembly GCF_050337085.1 of Photobacterium sagamiensis. Taxonomy (NCBI): domain Bacteria; kingdom Pseudomonadati; phylum Pseudomonadota; class Gammaproteobacteria; order Vibrionales; family Vibrionaceae; genus Photobacterium; species Photobacterium sagamiensis. The sequence goes on from NZ_JAKJSP010000043.1 coordinate 14,505, forward strand.
AGGCATATTTGTTGTCGCGGGATTCGGTTTTTTGGATGTCGAAAATGCTGCGGTTTAAGTTATCCGCAGCCAGGAACAGCTCAGAGTGCTTGATCGAATTCGAGCACAGGTGCTCGACAAACGAACGGATGATCATGTTGGACGTCTGTTCGACCTGCGGACTGTTTGAGTCCACATTGACACGCAGGCATTTGAACATCTTTAATTGGTCACCACCGCTAGGTAGCTGGCGGATACGGTCCTTGATAAAAGTGATAAAGTTCTTCGTCGATAGGTAGTCCAGCTTGTGTGGTGTGACAGGTAGTAGCAGGAAGTCTGCAGCCTCAAGGGCTGACCAACAGATCGGGCTATCCTGTGGCGGAGTATCGATAAAGATAATGTCGTAATGGTTTTTCAGGATCGGCAGGATGAAATTACGGAGCTCCTGCAGCAGTTCTGCTTTGCCCTCTTCATCGAGCTCGGCATAAATGTCGCTGAATACTTCATCTTCAGGGAAGGCTGAGAACACATCGAGGTTTGGCAAATGCGTGTTGAATGCCGCCCCCAATACAACCTCCTCTTCCGATAGGCCGTAGTTTTCTACATATTCGTTAAAGGATGGGGTGTATTTTCGCAGTGCGATATCCGCAATCGTTAGGTAAATCCCATCGTCATCTTTTGGCTGTGCCTGCAGACCTGCTGAACCCTGTGGGTCAAGGTCAAGGATACACACTCGGGCATTGAGGTTGAGATCCAATGCTGCGGCCGTGGCCAATGATTTTGTGGTCGTGGACTTGCCCGTGCCCCCTTTGTGGTTCTGGACAGAGATGACGCTGGATGTGAAGTCGTCACTGTATTTGCGGTGGCCAAGGTTGTCGAGGATAACCTGGACATCAAAGCGGTTATAAAGGAAAGACTTGCCTTGTTGGATAGCCTCGCCAATCACCTCTTCTTCTTCCAGTGCCGCCACTCGCTTGTTGAACGTCTTGGTCGATAGATTGACGATTTCGCGGATTTTGGTCTTGTTTAGTGAATGGTTGTAGATCAGGCGGTCTACGCCTTCATCAAGCTCGCTGTCGGTTACATTGATACGAGATTTTTCATTGATGATGTCTTTCAAACGGACATCTTCATTCTGCATGCGTTCTGAGCAATCATCCAGTGCCAACAATACATCCATTTTTATCATCCATTTAACTAAAGAATATGTAATGCGATGATAATAATGACATTTCCACGTTGAAGCAATGATATCTGTATTTTATTGTGGAATGTTGTTGTCATTGATTGACGCCAAGGGATAACGTGGCACTTTTTTGCCTTTTCCATGTTTTTATAAGCTATTGATTTTAAACTGTTGTACCCGTACAACACCTCCGCTGTTTACTGCTCCTGGTTATTGCGGTCGTTTGGTAGTTCTGTCAGCTTATTTTGCCAGTACAGTGTTGTTTCTTTATCCTTTTCGATATGCTCACCATCCTGGTAGATGTCAATGAGCGACTCGATGGCCTCGCGACTCCCTCGATTTGCTGCTTCGGTGTACAGTGAAATCGCAAATGCGCTATCTGTACCTAAATTAGTTTTATCTAGATAGTAATCGGCTTCATCAGTGAGTCCTGATGTCGTAGTCTCAAGGGCCAGATTTAGCCACTGGGTTGCTTCTTCTTGGTCTGGGCTTGTTAATTTGCCCTGAGTGTAGGCTTTATGTAGGGCGATCATGGCATGAGAACTCCCTTTTTCAGACCAATGTCGGTAATGGCGGATGGCGCTGGATAGACTTTTTTCAACGCCGAAGCCGTGCTCAAGGCAAGCGCCGACAGTGAGTATGCCCCACCCATCTTTAAACTCGGCCGCTTTTTGTGCCCACAAATAGCATTTCTTTGGGGCTTTGGCGGTGCCGATGCCATGTCTATAACAATTAGCAAGATTATACATTGCTATCTCGTTGTTCTTGTTCGCTGCTTTTTGATACCACTTAAAAGCCTTGTTAGGATCTCTGTCCGTTCCGATGCCTGACTCAAAATAGACACCAAGCTCAAACATAGCGTAGTTCTTACCTTGCGCTGCGGCTTTTTGAAGCCACTTAAATGCATTGCCACAATCTTTGTCTACGCCTCTACCTTCTGAGTAACAACATGCCAAATTGAACATGGCTTTGGTGTCGCCTTGCTCAGCGGCTTTTTGATACCAATTGAAAGCTTTGTCACAATCTTTGGCAATGCCTGTTCCATCTGAGTAACAACATGCCAAATTGTACATGGCATTGGAGTGGCCTTGCTCAGCGGCTTTTTGATACCAATTGAAAGCTTTGCCATAATCTTTGTCTGCGCCTGTACCAAAGAAGTAACAACATCCCAAATTGAACATGGCAGATCTGTTACCTAATTGCGCTGATTGTTCTATGAATTTCATAGCTAACTTGTCGTTTTTCGTGACCAGTTCTCCAGACTTAAAGCTCAGCCCCATATTTAATAATGCCTCTGCATCATTGAAGTATGCCTTATCAACCAATGTCTCAAGGATAAATATTTTGGCATGTTCATTGTTGTTGGCCGCCTTCATTATCATCGAGACGGCCTCGTAACTTAAATCCCCAGTATTGATACGGCGCAATGCCTCAATATACATGGCGGTATGATCACCCTCTTCAATACGTTTTTTGATCGCTGTATGGTATTCCACGCAGCGAGAGAACAGCCGGTGTTGGTGGTCAACACTAATGAATTCCAGTTCTGAAAAGGTGTGCTGGGTAATGATTTCCATGAGACTGGATTCAACAGACATGTTCTCCAATTTATCGGCGGTTTCCTTTGCCTGCATGGCATCCTGTTCGGCACTGAGCAGGTGCTCATTCAATTCGGAAGTCTTTTCTTGTTCTTTATGCCAACGGTATTCGAAAATCATGCGCTCGACGTAGGGAGTGATCATCTCGGCTGAGGTGTCGTACCACTCGGAATCGCTATTTGTCGATTTGTGGGAAATAACGGTGAAAAACTGGCCTAGATAGTGATGGAGTTTAGTTTCCAGGTCTTTATAGGCTACTTCATCTACTTCATATATTTTTACTAATTCATAAAAGGGGTTGTCGGTACAGGCCTTATTTTTCCGCTTATTTTCATCAATCGTTGAGCCCACCTTGCACCCCCGCTGGTCATCTCCGATATAGATAATTGCCGTTCTCATAACCGAACCCATTTATTAACTCACGATAATACAGAGTGTTGCACAGCCTGACTGAGACAGTGGCTTAGATATTAGACAGAGTGCCAACTCGTCTAGTTGATCTCATTTATCTATATTAAGAAGTCTGCGTTGCCAATAATACCTCCATCACTGGGATACACAGGTAATTCCATCTTCCTCTGTGTAGCATTAACATTGACAATCACTTCTTTAGTTTCTCCCTGCTTGATAGTGACGCCGGCCACGCTGAACTTGAACGTGCACAGGCACAGGCTGCAGGTAGCCGGTGCACGCCCTTGAACAGTGCCATTGTCCAGTTGTACTCGTAGCTAATTCCTGCCCCACCCCACTGGTGCTGGTTGCCCCAGTGAAAATTGTTGCTATTGTTGTTGCCGAACGGTGAAGTGGTCGTCAGGTAGATATCGTGGTTATCTTCACCGGAAGTTGTGGTTTGGCCAAGTTTGTTAATCAGGCTCAACCCGGCAAAGATATATTGATGGTAATTGTTCTTGGGAATAAGCCAGGCCTGTTTGACCAGGTTAGTTTTACTGTCAGTCCCGGACGATATGGTTCATTTGGTTCTGTGTGTCTGTAAAACGGTATTCGATAATATCAGCCAATGTGTTGCCGAAAGTTGGAGGGACAGTAGTAAGACATTACCTAAGCGCATGACCATTCCCGTTGCAATATAGCTTACAGCAACTGTATACAGTTTGAGGAAATTGACACCTAATTTGCGAAGCCATTTTCTCTGCTTAATTTACCTTTCTATTTTTTATACAGTACAGTCGGTAAATGGTGTTTTACACACACAACATCAAATAAATGATGTTTTGCATGGTATAGCCGGTAACTTCAAAGTGATTAACGTCTTAATGGGCTTTACAACGAACCGCAGGCGTGAAAACTGCAAGGCGAATAGATGTGTAAGGACAATATATTCGCTCGTAGACAATAAAGATTGCCCGTAGCACGTAACATTATGATTCAAAGATTATTTGGGGTGTTAAAAGCTCTAGCGATGATATATCACTGTGAGCGATAGAAAGGACTAAGGTTTACCCTATCTCTCTCAGTTTGGGACATTATCGAGTTAAAGTTAATGGCCTAATGACGTCCTTTGTCATAAGCAAAAGTATCTCATTCCAAGCAGTATTTACCTCAGCTACCAACTTTGTGATACACACTAAAACGCTCGCTAACGGGAAGAATGAGCGAGCGTAATGATTTTTCATGATAGTCAAATAATCTACTAGAACATGAACCGCTTATTTTCGAAATATGAACTCAATAGGAATGAACACATACGTCCAGAGAAATACTAGTTTAACTAGACAGCGAATTGCCTATCAGACATCAATTGTAGTGCATCAGACTTGACCAAACAGTCACTGCCAGATCGAGGCTAAAAGGTGACACTGCTGGTTGGCCTTCTATTGCCTTCTCTAATCGAGTCACATTCCCGAAAGCGGACATATCTCATGGAAACAGCGAAGGGTGCTTCCGACACACAGGAGACATTTAGGGGCGGTTTACACAAGGGTCATACTCTCAGCTACGTAGTTCCTTCAGAGCGGACATGGGCCGGGAGTATGGGTTGGGCAGTTCTCGACCCATAACTGACATTGATTTCGCAGAGAAAACACAACCAAAAGGCAAGCTACGAGTCGAGAAGATCCGCCGTAGCATAATTGATTGCACGCCCTGTTAGCTGGCAGATTCCAACTGAACAAATTCAATTTATTGATTTTTCAGTTTGGAGGCACGTTTCGCAGCATACATACTTTGATCGGCTTGTTGGATCAGTACATCTGGGGATACATAATCATTTGAACCTGTCTGAGCGTAGCCAATACTCAGTGACAGATCTTTCTCATTCTTATGTAGCTTATCAGTTATGCGTCGTCCATAAATGCTCTTTGCTTGGTCTTTTGTACAGTTGGCAAAAATGATACAAAACTCGTCACCACCATAACGAAAGGAGTAATCCTCTAGCCTCGTAACGCTCTTAATAGCTTTTGCCACAACAAGCAGRATTTCATTTCCGCGCTGATGGCCAAGGGTGTCGTTGATTGCCTTGAAGTCATTGATATCGATATAAACAACCGTCACAGGTTCTGAACGCCGTTTCGCGCTACATAAGACATAAGTGAGTGTTTCGGTCAGAGTCAGGACATTCAATAACCCCGTTAACGGATCTTTTGTTGCCATTTTCTGTAAGCGACCTACTACGGTTTCGCGTTTGGATTCATACACATGGGCCATTGCCCAGATCGCTGCGGCACAGAGCCCAAAGTTACCCAGTACAATCCAATGCACCTCGGGATCCTGTTGCCAAACCCGCCATCCAAGAATACCTAATCCCAAAAAGACACAGATTGTAGTCATCACCATTCCAGTTCTGCGCCCTAACAGCAGGTAGGATAAAATAGGAAAAATAAAAATCCATGCAAATAATCCGGATCGGAAACTAGAAATAAAAATACCAAGCAAAACAAGACAATAAAAGGTAAGCAGGTAGGCAAAAGACCATCGTTGTAAATGTCGGGTTGTTTTAACAATACTCAGTATGCCGCCCCACAGGCAAACCACAATTGCTTCAATCAAAGCATAGGCTTTATGCCCAACTATCCAATTAAAAACACCGAAGAAGCTTGCAGACAAAATGGTGAGGATAAGTAATACACGTAATATTGATCGGCGGAATTCATACTCATCTGGCATTCGCATTGGATATTCCTTTATTTTATTGACCTATCATCAGCAAATATACCAACGGCACAGCTCATCGAGTAACCATAATAAAACTATCATAATCAGGCGCCTTTTTCGGTTCAAGACTTCGTTAACATGGTTACCCTTTCCTACGAACGGAACTAGATCTGCATCCTCTAGCCCCTGTAGCTCAATGTATCTAGGTTACTATGCTTCATGGAGATATGGTTTGAAAAGTGTGCATTTAGTTCCAGCTTTTTATATTGTGATATGACGCTTGTTGGAGAACGTAGAGACGTTGTCTGACATTAGGAAAATTTCGCAAATTGCATGCGAGCATTAACTCTATCAAGGAAAGGAACAGAAATAAGTTAGACCTTTAGCTCTAACTCGGGCGTATCGGATAAGGGAATGTATCTCAAACCACCAAGCATACGCCGAGACTATCGCTGTTCTGATTCACCGTGGAGCGCTCGCAAACGGGAAGAAACGGGCAAATCAATTCAGTGATAAGAAAATATTATATGCAGATATAATGATTGGGTATTGTGTTCGATAATTTTAAAAAAGTGGAACTTTCAACATTTGTAATCAAAAGTAAATTTGTGGTAAATAGCGTATCTGCATCTGACATGCTAAGACTGTACTTAACTTTCAAGCCAGATAGCCTGTTTTAGTCACTGTAAGCTTCTAACCTTGGCGCTTCATACCAAATAATTCTCAATAAGCCCATTTTTCTATATATGGCAATGCATTCATGAATCCTACATGAACAACGCCTTAATGGTTGGTTAAGTTGCAATCCTTTATATTCTTCCCAACATATTTCCTCTTGGGATTCAATAATGAACAAGCGAATCGCTTTCATCTCAGCTTTTCTAATAATGCTTTTCGGTATAAACACTTTATTATCACTACCGGAGAACATTGATTCTGCATTTATCAGGCATCAACTTGTCATGCTTTCTGGTTTCTTGACTTTTGGCTATATGAGCATCGCCATGATTTTGTCTATCAAGTCTGCATGGCTAAAGAAAAAGCTTAATGGCTTTGGTAAGATGTATCGTCTTCATAAAGATTGTGGCATTGCGGCAACTGTAACTTTAATCGCCCACTGGGCATTGGCTAGCGACAGAACAGTTAATTCAGGGTTATTTGACCATAGTTTTCAGCGAATAGGTTCTAATATTGGTGAGATTATACTGTTCTTGTTCCTGCCTTTCGTGGTCATAAGCATGACAAGTATAATAAAACGAGATTGGTCTAAGTTAATACATAAACTTGGCGGCCTTATCTTTGTTGCAAGCGCATTGCACTCCATTCTCCTTCTAGACAATGGCATGTCACAGCTAGTGTTAAATCTTTGTGTTGCGATAATGACTGTGGTAGGAACTTATAGTGCGTGGCTGTCTCTTACAGATCGAATATCTCCATCCAGAAAAACTAAAATAGCATAATACTCATCAAAACGCCTAAAAGGGGAGTCTATGACGCCCCTCTTTCTATGTATATTATTTATGTGTGGATATAATTTATAACCACGGATCCAACATCACTTTTCCAACCACTTTATGCTCTTCTACCAGTTGATGCGCGGTTTGAATCTCGCTTAATGGCAAAATAGTGGCAATGGCTGGAGCGATTTTACCAGCAGCAAGCATCTCTAGGTAAACACGTTGATCATTTAAACGAGAGCCTCGAATACCTAGGATGGTCATTTCTTTTGCGACCAAGTCCATAATGCCCCATGGAAGACCACTGGAAGTGACATCCCCTCCAACAGGACACAAATTGCCTCCTAAACGCAAAACGTCATACGTCAACTGTTGTAGGACTGGGCTACCTGTATACTCAATAGAATGCTCCACTCCTTGTTGATGAGTAAACGCCATGATCTCCTTTCGCGCTTGCTCAGGCTGATTTGGATCCACCACTAGATCGGCCCCAAGCTCTAACAAGGTTTGACGTTTCTCTGCATCACGACTAGTCGTAATCACAGAAGCTCCGACTAATTTCGCCCATTGCAAGGTCGCATAGCCCATACCGCCAGAAGCGCCAGTCACAAATACATACTCACCCACCTTCACTTTGCAGCGATCCACAATGATACGGTGACTGGTTGGATAAGACCAAGAGCCTGCGGCCGCATTTTGGTAGCTCACATTGTCAGATAGTCGCATCCAGTAGTTTTCTGGGCGAGCAATAAATTGTGCGTTGCCCCCTTTCATAGCATGCCCCGGATAATCTAGGCCAACAGATAAGTTTCCTAATCCTCTGATTGCATTGATGTCATCTATTTTTTCAGGATGTACTAAGCCTAACACGCGGTCGCCAACAGCGAATTGAGTAACTTGGTTACCAACAGCTATCACTTCACCAGCTGCTTCTCGTCCGGGTTGTTGCGGTAAAGGGTAAGCTTTACGACCTGGTAAGCTTTTCCCCTCAAATTTTTTTAATAAGTCGCCATTACGGTATTTAATATCCCAGCCTGAAACGGCTGTTGACATCACTTTGACTAATACATCGTGATCACCGACATTGGGCATTGGGTAGTCGCCATATTGAAGAACGTGATAATCACCACACTCATTAATTCGAACTGCTTTCATTGTTTGCATCTCTACTTCCTTCGCACATAATGTCAATCATGATTAACATAATCAACAAACAAAGGTGATGTCAACCATGATTGACAAAGAGGGTGCGATTTTTTTAGAGTCGAACGTAAAGGGCTTAATGCAAGAGTGCATTACGGCGATGAATATTAAGATGGCAAAATGGCGAGAAGATACTGAGTTTGCGACTCTTCGCGAGGGGGATATCCGTGTCTTTGCACAGCTTCGCGGGCAACCTTTTACTGTGTCTCAATTAGGCCGTCTAATGGGGATCACCCGTCAAGCCGTGCATCTCGCCGTACAGCGCTTGCAACAAGAAGGCATGGTTAATTTGGTGGATAGCCCAGCAGATAGAAAGCAAAAAATAATTGAAATCACAGAAAAAGGTCAACGTTTTCGCCATCTCGTAGCCAAACACCTACAACATCAAGAGCAGCAAATTTGCCAACAATTAGGTCAAACGACTTTTGATACATTGCGTGACGCTTTGTTGGAATTGCAGTCCTTTTATAAACAAAATGGATAACTTGAACCCCACATTTGGGTAAGCCTGTACTTGTTATCAGACGCGCAAGCGCTCTTGTTTGGTTTGTGCAAAATTATGCAGACTGGATACATCAACAAAAAGATAGGTCTTTGCACGTGTGGGAGTTTGTTAGCGTTGCTGACTTAAAGGATCACTCCTCATCACGCAACAAGCTCTAATTAGTGTTTTGCGCACATTATAGTAGTCTTGTGGGATTGAATCGACCAGCCTTCTCTATAAACAAGTTGAGCATTCACGCTCTCGTCCTGGGTAGTTGCTAGAAATGACGAAAAGAGCATCTTTGGCTCTTTTCGTCATTTGAGCAAGGCAGTAGGTGACAGTATGTAATTACAACACAGTAAGCTTCTTCACCTTAAAGTAGGATGTCGAGAACATTTCAGAATCATATTCACCGCTAATTCTCACTTTGTCTTTGTCTGAGAAATTTGCTGCAGTATTAGACTTGATCTTGATGGTCATTTCGTCATTGCCATCGGTGAAGATAAACTGTGAGTCGTTCACTTGCTTGACGATATTTCCTTCCAGAGTGAACTTTTGATCTTTAAACCAGCTATCTTGGGCAAGTAGTTCTTTAATAGTCACCGTTTCAACTGGGCCTGCGTATTGGATAGAAGACTTAACCACAGTTTTATCGTCTTCTCGATCATGGTTACCATTGTGGTCACCGTCAAACGCCAATGCACTACCAGTACTACCAATAACAAGTGCTGACGCTAGTGCAGTTGCGGCAATCGAATTTTTCTTATTGATGTTTACATTATTTAATTGTTGTTTCGCTTTTAATACTAGATCTTGGATGTTCATAGTGTGTCCCTCTTAATCTCTTTAATCGCTTTAGTATTTATATTACGAATGGCGTCTGAACCATGAGTGAGGTATCTATTCATATTCGGTTAACTTGTATTTGACGGTGGTATACTTCGAGTTGGTAAGAACGGCTAACTTGATGTGGGATTGAGTTAATTAGCATTTGGTTTTCTACAAGAAGCTGCTCCAGTAGTGGGTAACATTCAAGATTGAGTTGACGTAACTAACTATAGCGCTGTACGTGTTATGTGCACGCTCTCTCTTTGTCAATTCCCGACTTTTTTCCGAGCGACAGGATGAAGTTGAATGTGGGCTGACCAAAGGTCTGTCACTGATAGACCTTTTGCTATCTCACATTCCGTAAATGCGATTAGAAAATGTATCGAAAACCAGCATTAACAGCCTATGAATGAGTGTTCACTCTAACGCGGAATGGGGCATTTCTTTGTTACTGAGCACACACGATTGCGAAGGTCATACCCTTTATCACGGGCAGACTTTATTGTCTTTATATAATAGAAAATAGAACGTTTATCAGTCCGTTGTAATACCTAGTAGAATTGTCAATTTTTGAAATCTCCTTATTTGTATAAGCTATTGATTTTAAGGCATTGTACCCGTACAACACTTTGTGATCTTTTGCGGGGTTGTGCGGACACTCCGGGGCGAGTTTAAAGCATACCCCTGAATCTTGTGGCTTTGTTGAAGCGCTCAGATAATACTCAATGATTCCATTAACACTGAGTTCAGTTATCATAACCAGCCTTTCATTCCGGTAGCTATTTAACACATGCCTTACAAACATAATGACAGAAAGCGCCATCATTTTAAGGAGCATACCTACGCAATAAATAACTATCGCGAGTACAACCAGGCGCTCAGGCAACGCGGAAGGTTTGACATTTGGATCTCTGACGAGATCATCAATCATTGGCAGCACGACGAGCGCGTTTATGACGGTACCGGCTCTTCCGTTAAGTATCCTGATAGTACCATCGAAGCCTGCCATTACATCCGGTTGGTGTATAAACTTCCCCTGCGTCAAGCCCAGGGATTGATTGAAAACTGACTGATGAAGCTAGGCATGGCCAGCCTTCAATGCCCCGATTATACGCTGTTGTTAAAGCGGCTGAAGCAGCTCAACCTCACGGCTCCACGCTTTAGAAAGAATGAAAAAACAGACGACAAAATTACAGCGATAGCCATTGATTTAACGGGGCTCAAGCGGTTTGGTATGGATGAGTGGCACCAGGGAAAACACAGGGTCAATGCAAAACGCAGCTGGCGAAAGGCGCATTTCGCTGTTGATGAGGCTCACTTTATTCAAAGCGGAGTCCTCACTGATAAAAACACCATGGATGATCAGGTTGTCGGGGCGTTATGTCAGTCCATCATTACGGATGTCGAGCACGTAAGTGCCGACAAAATGTATGACACCAATGCGGTGTACCAGACATTAGAAGATCATTTTCCGAATGCTGAGATTGTTATTCCGCCGAAAGACAATACGTTTGCCGATGAGGTTCATCACCCCAAGAGGATGAGCAACCTGATAGGTTGCTTCGCCCTTGGCATCATCGGTTGGCAGAGTGTGCGGCAATATGGAAAAAGGAATATCTCAGAAACGGCCATGCAACGTTACAAAAAGATCATCGGCAATACGTTACACAGCAGAAAGATTGAAAATCAGTCAAAGGAAATGTTACTCGGTTGTTCTCTTTTAAATCGCTTTACTCACCTCGGGATGCCCAATAGCTACCGGGTCGCCTAACCGTATCAAAAGACCACGTAGCTTTAGTGTTGCAACAAAGCCCCGTGCTACTGAACAATTTGCATTCCCCCGTAACACTCTCAAGAAACGAGAGTAGTACCACACAAAACACATCACCCACCCTTCATGTGAAATTTCGTAATTGTTACCAATTCCTATTAAGAGGATAGTGTCCTTAATAGCTTCTATCACTAAGGACAGATTGTGTTTATCTCTATAGACGAAGGAAAGTTTGGAATTGAAGCCACTATCACTGATGAGTTCGGAGAAGTGGTTGGGTCAACATCTGTCTTGGCGGAAGAGAATTTCTTTGATGCCGCATTTAGAGCGATTGGCCATCTTAAAGACGTTGTCGACCTCTCTAACGTAAAGGCAATTGGCGTCAATACACATGGAGACCGCGCAAACACTCATGTCACAGATGTGCTCGACTCAGATATTGCCCGACAATTAGAGATACCATGTGTACCTATTGTCGCTATTTAATAAGTGATACGCATCACACATATAAGAAAAAGCAACTAATTATTTAGACCCGCATCTAAGTTTTTGCTGTATGTCGCAGCAAATAAAGTCTCTCCAATTAAAATAGCGGATGTCGTCCTTAATAAAGCAAGTGAACGCATGCAAAATAAAGCCTACAGAGTCGCACTACTATTCAATGCAAACAAGGTCTTTGACAGAGACATCATCAGCGGTATTGGTGAATACATACACGCCTCAAATACTCGTTGGGATGTCTATGTTGAAGACGACTTTGTTGTTGCAAAAGATGTCATAGCAAACTGGTCAGGAGATGGCATCATTGCCGATTTTGACGATTTAGATCTTGCGAAGATTCTTAGCAGAAAAGATATGCCTATTGTAGGCATAGGAGGCTCATATAGAGACGAGTCTAAGTACCCAGATGTTCCGTATGTGGCAACCGACAACGTTTCCGTAGTTAAAAATGCATTTAATCACTTGCGAGATAAAGGTATTAGCCAGTTCGCATTCTATGGCCTTCCTGACATAGAGAATAAGCGATGGGCTTTAGAGCGAGAGTCTATCTTCAAAGACATCATGAGAGAGTCAGGTCACAATCACTGGGTTTATCGAGGCATTCATACGAGCTCAAAGACTTGGGAATATGGCATGCATCGATTGACTAGCTGGGTAAAAGATCTTCCCAAAGGGACAGGCATAATTGCTGTAACCGATGCAAGAGCACGGCACTTACTTCAGGTCTGTGAAAATGCCGGGATAATTGTACCTGATGACTTGGCTATTATCGGTGCAGACAATGAACGAGTAGCAAGACATCTAACAAGAATATCGCTCAGTTCGGTCGATCACTCCTGCAGGAAGATGGGTCATGAAGCAGGCAAGATGATGCACAGAATTCTTGAAGGCAAAAAGCTAAAGAGCAATCGAGTTATTGTGCCTTCAGAACGAATCTTTGAACGACAAAGTTCAGCATATCAGGCTATTCAAGACCCTTATATTATTAAAGCACTTCACTTTATACGAACCCATATAAAAAATGGGATCAAAGTTTATCACGTACTCGATGAGCTACGGCTATCGCGTTCTAATCTAGAAAGCCGGTTCAAACAAGAGCTTGGCTACACTATCCACCAAGAAATACATGAGACTCGCTTGAAGCTAGCCTGTTCAATTCTTACGAACACAGAGCTACCAATTAGTGACATCTTCAGCATGTGTGGGTATCCATCGCTTCAGTATATGTATTCGGTTTTTTCTAAATCATTAGGAATGACTCCGAAGGACTATCGCAAAAAGGCAATCAATGAAACTGTATAGACTTGAAAATAATGGCGTCAAAGTTGATATCTCACCAATTGGCGCATCAATCATAAATTTCTTCGTAAGGGACAAGGATAATGTCGAAAGGAATATCGTTCTTGGATATGACACGGAAGATAGATACAAGAACAACAGCACCTATTTTGGCGCTGTTGTTGGTCCTATTGCTAACCGCGTGGATTTGGGTGAGTTTACCTTACGTGGGACTATACACAAACTTACACAGAATGATGGGACAAACCACCTCCATGGTGGAGATGCCAACCTTAATAGCCGTAATTGGTCGATTCTAGATTACACGGAAAAAACCATTCTATTGCGAGCTCGCACTGAGAAAGGCGAAGGCGGTTATCCTTCAGGTACGCAAACTACTGTCATGTATCACTTAGATGACAAAGGAAGCTTGAAAATAAGCTATGTATCAACCCCTGACACTGTTTGCCCGCTTAATATAACTCAGCATACGTATTTCAATTTGGACGGGGCTGGTGACGTTCTAGATCACGAGATGTGGATCGATTCTGATATGTTCTTGCCGGTTGACGAGAGTCTAATTCCAAATGGCGTCACGTACGTTGAAGACAGTCCATTTGATTTCAGAGCCCCTAGAAAGATTAGCGAAGCACTTAGCTCGCATGTAGACCATCGCCAGCTGTTGGTTGCTAATGGCGGATATGATCACTGTTACGTTCTTAATCACCGTGATCTAACCATTGAGTCAATGCGCGTTAGAAGCGAAAAGACCGGCATAACACTTTCGGTTAAAACTGATTTGCCAGGGGTGCAGTTCTATAGCGGCAACTTCCTAGATAACGAGCAAGGTCGCGGAGATGAAGTTTACAACAAGCATGCAGGGCTTTGTTTGGAGACGCAATTTTTCCCTAATCTAATCAACTCAGAACACAAAGAGCAATGCATCTTTACTCTAACCCATTCATTTATATCAACTACCATTTACTCAGTTAGCATCGACTAGAAATAGAAAAGCCCCTCTCATGAGCTAACGCCAGTTTGATTGTATTTTTTACTTTGCAGTATTTTATCGGATATAAAAGATGTCACTTCCACATGTAATTTTAACAGCGTTGAGCAATCGCGACGCAACCGGTTACGATATCACCAAAGAGTTTTCACACCGCGTTGGAAATTTCTGGAAATCGAGCCACCAACAGGTGTATCAAGTACTGAATAAAATGGCCGGCAGTGGCCTGGTAACGTGTCAGCTTGAACCTCAGGAAGGTAAACCGGATCGTAAAGTCTACTCGATTACCGATCTGGGATGTCAGGCACTGTTTGAATGGTTCCAGGAACCCGCTCGCAATCCAACGATCCGCGATGAGCTCTCGGCCAAGCTACTGGTTTGCGGTGTTCATAATTCAGAGCCAATGCAACAACAGCTTGAGGCACTCATTGAAGAGTCTCACTCGCTGATGAACAACTTTAAGGAACTGGAAAATATCCACTTTGCTAACTATAGAGAGATGGATCGCCAGCATCGTCTTGACCGCCTGACCCTACGTCGCGGCGTACATAACCGCCAGGCGTGGATTAACTGGGCAGAAGAAGTTCTGGCAGAGCTGAAAGATCTGGATAGCGAAACAAGCAACATTGCGATCACCAAATAACGCTCTGTCTGAAGCAACATAAGGCTTACCATCAGGCAGGAGAATATCTAGTTAATTAAGTAGCTGACGCATAGGGAATTTTCTAAAGAGAGCCATGCCGATTACCGCCCAAACCATGGACTCCATCGGTAATTTTCGTCTACGAATAGTTGCGACTCCAGCTTGATTCAAGCCTTGTTCGATAAGAGCAGGATCGAGAACATCAGCAAGACTTTGAAAGTCAGTTCGGCTGTTAAGAGAAACGGAGGCAAGAGCGTCTGAAAGTTGCATAAAAAAATCCGGAATCAGTAACTGATCCCGGATTATGTCAGCCTCATAGGATCGTTCAACTGATCCTTAACTGATCGGCATTACTCAATGGAGGGGCTTTTTAGTGTTGATAACTACTTCGCACCAACCGGCTTAGGCTGCGCATCTAATATTCTTTCTAACTCTTTCACTACTTCTGGATTCTCTTTTGCGATGTTCTTCGTTTCTAGAGGATCGTTTTGGTAATCGTAAAGCTCGTACTTGTACTTAGTACCTTTCTTCTTGTTAATAGCCCACTTAACCATACGATATTGCTCAGTACGAATAGCGTAGCCAACATACTTACCGCCTAGTTGTGGCCATACGTGATAAGCATAGTTACTAAGGCGCTTTTCTGAGTCCTCTAGAACAGGGACTAGATCTTCGCCGTCAAGAGACTGCTCTGCTTTTGACTGTGTAATACCAGCTAAAGAAGTTAGCGTTGGATAGATGTCTACAGTTTCAGCCAATTGCGTAGTTGAAGTGTTTGGCTTGATCTTACCAGGCATCTTGAAGATTAGAGGGATTTTAACAGCCTCTTCGTAGTTCGAGTGCTTAGTCCAAGAACCGTGATCACCTAAATGGAAACCGTGATCACCCCAAAGAACAACAATTGTGTTCTCAGCAAGACCAGTTTCTTCTAGCTTCTTAAGAACCTTACCTACTTGAGCATCCATGTAGCTAATGCTTGCATAGTAACCGTGAACAAGATTACGAGCTACGCTCTCGTCTGCGACCAGCCCCTTTTTCTCTACAGCACCGGTTTGAGTAAATGCGAACACTTCCCCACCACGTTTAACAGCAAAGCGAGGTGCACCTTCTGGCGCATTAGTGTTTTCAGCCATTGGTAGTTTATCTGCATCGTACATATCCCAATATTTCTTAGGAGCAGAGAACGGCATATGTGGACGAGCAAAACCAACGGCCATAAAGAATGGCTTATCGCCTTTCTGAGTAGACAGTTTCTCTAGACGGTTGTTTGCGTATTCAGCAGTACGACCATCAGCATAGCCTTTGTCGTCTACGTCAGCAGCTTCCCACGCAGAGCCTTTTGGAAGTTTTGAGAAGTCTCTTAGGAGCTCAATATCTTTAAGCCAGTTATCAGACTCAGTACCGGCATATTTAGGATCGATGAGTCTTCCACCGAAGTTTGTAAATAGCGCCTCTTCTTGCGTTAATCCAACATTCACATTTTCAGGACTTACGTAGTCAATAACTTTGTCGTGATAACCCTTTTCTGTCCACGATGCTTTGTCATCGACGTTGCCGTGACCTACGTGGAAAACCTTACCGATAGATTCAGTAGTATAGCCAGCGTTCATGAACTGCTGAGGGAGAGTTACTGCATTTGGATATAGCTTGCGGAAGTCTGTGCCGAAGTTATAAACACCAGTTGAAGTAGAGCGAGAGCCCAACATCAAGTTAACGCGAGAAGGCATACAAACAGCTTGGTTGGCATAGGCCATGTCAAAGCGTATACCTTGAGCTGCTAGTCTGTCGATGTTTGGGGAGATAGCGGTCTCATCACCGTAAGCGCCAAGATTAGGTTTTAAGTCATCTACAAGAATCATTAATACGTTTGGTTGAGCAGAAGGCTCTGGAGCTTTAGCGCTTGCCTCCGCTGCTGTTGTGGTAACTAGTGACGCAGCTAGCAGACTTGTCAACTGTATCGCTTTTTTTGCATTAGACATGTAGTCAATACCTTGTGGATTAATAAGGGACGCAGTATCTTATATTTGCTACTGTTAAATTTAGACAAGCAGCAAATTTACTAAATCCACTATGCCAAAAACGACATTTCATAATGAAAAACACAAAGAATATGCCATTTCACGTAATAGCAAAACCGGTAAGCTATCGGTCAATACCTTGTGGATCAATAAGGGACGCAGTACCCTATATTTGCTACTGTTAAATTTAGATAAGCAGCAAATTTACTAAATCCACTACGCCAAAAACGACATTTAATGATGAAAAATACAAAGAATATGCCATTTCACGTAATGGCAAAACCAGTAAGCTATCGATGCAACCTCAAATGTGACTACTGCTTCTATCTGGAAAAAGAAGAATACTACGCCGAAGAGCAGCCAAGAATGCCTAACAAGGACTTAGAGCTATATGTTCGCGACTACATCAAGTCTTGTCCTAGCGATATTGTTGACTTTGCCTGGCAAGGTGGAGAGCCCACACTAGCCGGTCTTGATTTCTTCGAGAAAGCTGTCGAGCTTCAGAAGAGATATTCTGGTGGCAAGGACATCACGAATAGCTTTCAGACTAATGGCATTGCTATCAATCGAAAATGGGCAGAGTTCTTCGCTAAGAACGACTTCTTGATTGGTATTTCAGTAGATGGGGAGCCTGAAATACACGATAGGTATCGCATCTCAATAAATGGCCGACCAACATTCCAGAAGGTTCATGATGCCATCTTGCTGTTAAAAGAGTACCAGGTGGAATTCAATACGCTGACGGTTATTAACGACAAGAACTGGAATAGGGGCAGTGAGACTTATGAGCTACTAAAGGCAATTGGGTCTGACAACATGCAGTTTATCCCTATCGTTGAGCTAGAGGCTCACAGCTGCAATTCATCTAGCAAATTTTCCCCGTCAAGAAACGCTGAAACTACCCCCTACTCTCTACCATCGAATGGCTATGGGCAGTTTGTAATGGATGTCTTTGAAGAGTGGAAGCAAAAGGATATTGGCAAGGTTTACGTTCAAACGTTCGAGATGCTACTGGCTCAAAAGTTAGGTATGGAATCAGGCCTATGCGTATTTAATGAAGAGTGCGGCAGGAACGTGATTGTAGAGGCCAATGGGGATGTCTATTCGTGCGATCACTTTGTTTATCCGGCTTACAACATAGGGAATATCAAGAATACTTCCCTACCTAAGATCATCAACAGTAAAGCTCAGAGAAAATTTGGCAGAGCAAAGAAAGACTTGCTAACCGATAAGTGCAAAGAATGTGGATTTTTATCTATTTGCAATGGTGGATGCCCTAAGCATCGAGTTCTAACTCTTGATGGTCAGAATCATAAGCATAATTATCTGTGTGAGTCATATAGACAGATATTCTCAGAGACGAGTGACTTCTTCGCCACTGCTGCTAATAGCATTCATAAAATGTGTTCATAAAAAAGCCCTCAACTGGAGGGCTTTCTTTTGTACATATTATAGATCAAATTGAGCTACTGGATTTACTTCAATCGAGTCTAGGTAAGCTTTTGCTTTAGCTCGCATCTCTGCGTACTTCTCCGGCTCTTTCTTGGCTAGATTCTTTCTTTCAGCAACGTCTTTCGCGACATTGAACATTTTAGGCTTCTTAACTTTTACTTTGCCTATTAGACCAATGCCTCCAAATACCAACTTATAATCACCTTCACGGAAACCAACTAACCGACCGCGCATAAAGATTGGGATCATATTACGAGGCGATTCTTCGCCATTTAGAATGTTGTCCGATTGATCTAAACCGTCCGTAACAACGTCAGGCATTTTAGCGCCAGTCATTGTTGCAAGAGTCGGCATAATGTCAACCGCAGAGAACATTGAGTTGTTCATGCCTGGTTTAATTTGACCGCTCCACTTGATTACACCTGGTACTCGGCTACCACCTTCATATGGAGAAGATTTGCCTTCTTTAAATGGTTTGGCAGAGCCAGCAGCTCCTCGGTCTGAATATGATAACCAAGGACCATTGTCAGAGGTAAAAATAACGATTGTGTTGTCATCTAGTCCGTTTAGCTCAAGAGCTCGGGTAATACGACCAATTGAGTAGTCCATCTCCGTCATAACGTCACCATAAGCTGTATCGGTAACACCGGTGAACTCAGGAGAGGTGAATAGAGGGACGTGAGTCTCAGGGAAAGCTACGTATGCGAAGAATGGCTTGTCTGCATTGCTGTTGATGTACTCAACTACGCGAGAAGTCATTTGACGAGCGAATGTATTCTGGTTCATTGTACCGACGACATTGTCAGAAATAGAACCGTCTTCATTAACCCAAGAGTGAACCAGAGGGCTAGCAAAGTGCTTGTTGTCAGACCGGCCATCAGAGTCACGGGCTTGAACCTGATCGCGACGCATAAACAGTTCCATAGTCTTCTCAGATGTTAGACCATATTCGTTGGCAACTCTCTGAACATTAGGAATTGAGAACTCAGGATTGGTATTGTAGTTGTCATTAGACATCGGAATGCCAAACCACTCTTGGAAGCCATGACGGGTTGCTGCATGCTCTATATTGTCTTTACCAGTACCAAGATGCCATTTACCTACAGCAAAAGTCTTGTAGCCAGATTCGACGAGCATTTCTGGGATCGTAACCTCTTCTGTTGGCATACCACCTTTGCCGTTTTCGTCCATAAACACAGGATTTATGTCACCATACATGCCGGTACGAAGACCCACGCGAGAAGTCAGCATTGCAGCGCGAGCAGGAGAACTAACTGGGGCTGTCATATAGAAGTCAGTGAAGTTCTGACCTTGCGCGGCCAATTTATCAATATTTGGCGTTGAGTATTTACCGTCATTAGCGCTAATGTCAGCATAGCCAGCGTCATCTAGCATGATTAGAACAACGTTAGGTTGATCTGTTGGGGTACGATTAGCACCCTCTTGAACTGGTAGAGCCGAAGCGCTTGTGCCTGCCAATGAAGCAGAAGATGCCAATGCCGCAGTAATTGCACAAGAAGCAATAGTTCGTTTTAACATTTTGTCATTCCTTGTTAAAAAGCCCCTCAGTTGAGGGGCTTCTTTTTACTGCTAGATAATTAATCTAACTTACCAGTTTTGATCATGTCAGTTAGGCGCTTGTGCCATTCGACATCACGCCATAGACCTTCGAAATGAGGTTCAGAGAAGTTACTAGTACAGATGCCAACCCAACCTTTAGCGATTGCATGACGAACACCAAACTCACAAACGTCTTTAAACCAATCCCACTCGCCTAGACAGCCGTTATGAGAGAAATCTTCGTAGATAACTGTTGCCCAAGCCTCAGTAGTTACTAGCGGAAGACCTGTCTTCTTAGAAACAGCAGCCCACTTGTCAGTACGCTCATCAAGAATATTATTGAAGAACTCTGGTTCCGCTTTGTGCTTAGCTTCTGCTTTGTACCACATCTTAGCAATGTTCGCTGGGAACTCTATATCGCCCAAAGCATCGAAGTAGCCGATTTCTACAGAAGCAGATAGATCATCAGAGCACCAGATATGTGGCTCAAATACACCGAATTCAGAGAAGTCACAACGCAGGTAGTTATCCTCGCCCATAATCTGAGAAGACCATGTGTAACGGAATTCTGGGTATGCCTCTTTGATCTTCTTAGTGCCGCCAACAAGGAATTCATTCATGCGCTCAATAGCGTCATCTTCCCAGTCATCTTCGATAACTTCGAACATTTCAGGGCCACTCTGAGGGTTTTCGCCAGTGATGTATTCGAAGATGTGCGGATACCAGTTTTGCAGAGGGAATTCGCCACCGATATCAACGTAGATAATACCGTCTAGTAGATCGTTTGCTTTTAGGATGTCTAGAGTAGAAATCCAAGAATCAACAAAGTCTTGTGGCGTACGTAGTGCGTCACGGTGACCTTTAGTTGTTTCCATTACTAGGAAAGTAGATACCGCGATCTTTACACTTCTTCATGAACTCGATTAGATCGGCTTGTACGTCAACTGTTACTTCTTTACGGTGATGACCCCACATGAACGAGTCTTCAACCGCTTTGAACGTAACTACGTTCTCATCGCCATCTTTGTGATTTTTTAGAATATGAGGGAACACGTCAAGGCGAATCGCTTCATAGCCGCGCTCTACTACTTCATCTAAAACTTTATCCCAGTCAGCATATTCATCTTGCGCACCAGAACGCTGAACTAGCCAAGAGTATTCCATCATTGTGATCGCGAAACGCTTTCCGCTATTTAAGAACTCATTGCCAGGCATAGGATATGACATTTTTGTATTCCTTTATTGTTTAACGTTATTTCCTATACTATCTGCCCGTTTTACAGCCAAATCATTTACGTTATTTCACAATCAATATCGATTTTTTGTTAAACCAGATCTATGTATCAAAAAACTAAATTGCATAAAAAAGCCCCTCAATCGAGGGGCTTAGTTTTGTTAGCTACTTTACTTGTTCATTGTTCTTTCAAACGCACTGTATAGCTTATGGTTAATCTCATTCACTTCCTCTACAGGAAGTTTAATCACATTACGGTTATAGGTAATAAGACCGTTAATTTCGCTCTCAACGTCAGTGATTTGAGTGTACACAGTGCCAGATAGACCGGCTTCGATACATGGAATCATTTGACGGTGCATCACGTCAGTAAACGCAGAGCGGAATTGTCCTTGAGTCTCGTTCTTTCCGTAGCCGAAAGTTTTCTCAGAGAACTTCTCGCTTTCAATAGCCCAAGTTTGACCACCGTATTCACCAATAACACAAACACGATAGTTAGTAGGATCTACAACAGGCTTTAGATCTTGCATGTAAACGTGAATATCGAAGACATCACCAACACCCTGATCACAGTTGCCAGATACGTTGTTTACCGAACGAGTTGGATCTATTGTCTTGATAAAGTCTGTAGCCTTAGCTGCATCAAATTGACCCCAGTATTCGTTGAATGGAATCCAACAAACGATAGACGGGAATACTCGAAGATGCTCAACGAGCTCTTTCAGTTCTTGGAAGAAAATATTCTGTGAGCTTTCAGTACGCCCCCAGCCTTTATAATCATTGTCACGAACGTCGATGTGCTTAACGCCTAACGGAGCTGCATGCTGTAGATAGTCTAACCAAAGATCTCTTGGTGGAGCTGAGAAGCCAGAAGCACTGATCATATCTTGCCATACCATGATACCTAGACGGTCTGCGTGGTAGTACCAACGAGCTGGCTCAACTTTGATGTGCTTACGCGTCATATTAAAGCCCATTGCTTTAATCTGTTCTAGATCCCAAGCAAGTGCTTCGTCAGATGCCGGTGAATAGTTACCGTCGGGCCAGTAACCTTGATCTAATGGGCCATGATGAAAAATAGGCTCATCATTCAAAGTAAACACAACGTTACCATTCACTTTCTTTTTGCCAACTTCACGAATAGCAAAGTAAGCATCGGCTTTGTCAATTACCTTATCGCCATCTAATAGCTCAACAGTGATGTCGTATAGATGAGGATTATTAGGACTCCAAAGAATAACGTCATCAGGGGCAATAACGATAGGCTGATTAGCTGGTGCAGTTACAGATTTAGATTCACCTTTGATAGTTACTTTAGCATTGATGCCATAAGTAGGCTTATTAGTAATAATATCAAGGATAGCAACACCAGCTTTAATGTTAGCTGTAGCAACCATTTGCTCGACACTAATAGCGGCTACCGGCTCAAGCCAAACTGTTTGCCAAATACCAGAACAAGGTGTGTAGCTGATCATGCTTGGACTTAGACATTGCTTGCCAAGTTGACGAGCATCGCGCTTCTTCTCGCCTGAATCCGTTGGGTCGTAAACAACAACAACGATTTCGTTTTCGCCATTGCGATCAACTGAATCAGTGATGTCAGCCGAGAACGGCGTATAACCGCCAACGTGTTCAACTTGGAATTGACCGTTAACGTAAACTTTAGCTTCCCAATCGACAGCGCCGAAGTTAAGAACGATACGCTCATCAGATTTCCAATCAGTCGGTACAGTGAAGGTGCGTTTGTACCACATTTTCTCGCCACCATAGATAGGGCGACCAATGCCAGATAGCGCTGCTTCTACAGGGTAAGGAACAAGGATTTGACCAGGGAAATCGTCGTTAGCATCCAACTCTTTCTTGATAACGTTGAACTGCCATAGACCATTTAGGTTCATCCAGCGATCACGTACTAGCTGTGGACGTGGATACTCAGGAAGAACATTTTCAGGGCTTACTTCATCAGTCCATCGAGTCTTGTGATTGTCTTCGATAGTAACTTTCCAGCCATTTTCTGATTGATTTGCAAACCATTCAGCCCAATCTTCTGATGTCTTGTCGCTGTGTTTAACTTCCTCAAGCTTACGACACCCAAGAACAAACGTAATGAACTGGCCTACTGAACGTGGCTTAAAGCGAACCATTAGTGACCAGAACAGTACAATGCCGACTATAAACGCTACAAAACCGACTAGAAACATCCAGCTAGTAAAGTAAACACCAGTACCTAAAAAGGCTGCTAAGATAGCAGCCCCTATGATTTTTGCTTTCATGACTTCTCCAAAAAAGCCCCTCAATTGAGGGGCTTATTACTACTTAGATTAAAATTCTACTTTGCCTGTGCCAGTAAACTTACCGTGTGGCGATGTTACTGTGATTTCTTGGTCAGTAATAATCCAGCCAGAACCATCTTTGTTTAGCTTCCAGTGCGGTGCTTCAAACTCGATACCGGTGCCAACAACAAGATCGCAGTTCTCATCGACTTGAACCCCACCGATATGTAGCAGACCTAGAATTGGGTTAGTGTGAGCGTGAGTGTTGCACACAGGGAATGCTTGCATAGACATGTAAGTTGCAACCTGAATGATTGCTTCATCTACGTTTGCATCTGGATCTACTGTGCTAGTATCCCAACCTTCCCAAGACTCACCCTTATTAAGCTCAGACTCAGGAGCATTCCAAGCATCAGGGCCAGAAAGAACACCGTTAAAGCGGTCTGGATAAGCAGTTGTCTTATTGTGCAAGCTCATCATTTCAAGGTTACGAATAGCCCAATCTTTACGACCGAACTTAGCAGCACCAGAAATCAATTTTTCGTTGATTGTGTACCAAACACCACCTTGAGATGCGCGACCCTTACCAGTGTGAGGGTACATAGTACGAGCACCTAGTGGGCTATCTTTGGCGTTAAAGTCATCAACGTATTTTAGAACGCTATCAACAAGACCTGCATCTTCTGCCGCGCCACACAAAATAGCGAATGCCTGAACTTCGATCCAACAAATATCATCGCCAACTGGTGTGCCGTCTGGACAGATAGCTCGCCAGAAATAAGTTCCGTTATGAGCCTTAGCAGTTAGAGCTCGCAAATCAGCTGCCTGTTCGCGAGCTTCTTTAGCTACCTCTGACTCACCAAGTTTTTCCATTAAGCCAGCAAACATAGGAAGAACGTATGCGCCAAGAGCTGAGTTAAATATAGAACTGCCACCTTCGATCATGTCTTCTTTGTTATAGTCACCAGCAAAATCTAGTACGTCATCTGCCCAATCAGCATTAAGAATACGTGGGTAGTTAAGAGCTCCGCGACCAACAACGTCTACGAAGAAACGGAATTGACGAATTAGGTTTTCTTTTAGAGTTACAGACTCTTGTTCATGCATTGGGTGATAGTATTGCTGCTCACCGAATGCTTTCAAGTCGCCCGTCATTGCAGCGTAATCACATGCAGCCCAGATAGACCATAGGTTTTGGTCTGATGGACGGAACGCAAACAAGCTAGCTTCTTTGTCAGAGCTTAGAGTAAATGGCATATCACCATCTTCTGAACCCCAACCTAGCGTATTGCGTAGACATTCAAGAGAAAGCTTAGGCTCCATGTATGCCATCGCAGAAGCGTACTGTAGTGGATCACGAGGTGCGGCATTACAGCCAATATCGAAACCGTAAGCAGAGCCCTGGTTAATTGTGAAGTCACCGATAACGTCGTCTTTAAATACCATGCCGTAGATAGCAGCAGCATTCCATACTAGCTCAGCAGATGTATACGGTAAGTCATCACAGCCGCCCGTAGGTAGGCGGGTGATAGTTGCTTCTAGTGTTTCTTCGTAGAAACTTTCAGGCGCTTCGATGTTTGTATCGTCGTAACGACCAAAACGGAAGTAGAATTCTTTAACTTGACCGGCTTCAATAGTTACTTCGCCAGTAAAGGTAAGCGTTGGGTGCTGTTCGCCGTTCGTTGCAGCCTCAAAATCATCATTGTATGACTCGATCATCATCTTAGCCGGTGTGCCAGTTTCACCACCGAAATCGTCATCTTCAAATACTTCTTGAGCGATGATTTGATTACCTAGAGTCACATCGTAATGAACTTCTTCTGATAGCTCTTCACGCTCTTCTGGAATAACAAGAAGCGCTGCATATAGAGGCTTTAGACGCCACTCTTCTGAAAGCTTAAATGTGCGAACTGCCTGACCTTCATCAAGACTCACGCGAACACGGATGAACGCCCAAGGATAGTCGCCTTCTGGCATGATCATGTCACGCTCAACATTAAGACCATTAAAGCTTGGGTAAACGCCGAAAGAAGTAGGACCGAAGTGACGCTCAGGTGTCATTCCTTCTGGGAATTTATTAACGTGAGTGCCCCACGTAGTGCCGTCAGCTTCTTCGATGACAGTTATACCAGTACCACCTTCCTGCAGATCAGCTTGAGTAAGCCAGCGAGAACACTCTAGCTCATCCCACATACCAGATGTGCCGAAGTTATCTACTAGGAAAGATACCGCTTTGTTACCGATGTAATGGAAGTTACGACGAGTATTAGGGTGCGGAAGTGGCGACCACTCACACTCTGGGGTAGTTAGTGGGTTAACTTTGTAGTTAAACATTGGTAGACCATCTTTCATGATCCACTCACCGAATACGCTATTACCTTTAAACTCTTTTGAACTTGGAGATAGTTGCATTTTGTTCGCCCCAAAAAAAAGACCAGAAAATCCCAGTCTTTATTGTTTTAATAATCACTTAGTTAGCTTCAACACTTCTGACTTCTCAGCATCACCAACTACACCTTCGTGTGCGTAAGCAACCTTACCGTTCTTAACAACAGCGATTAGAGAGTTTTCTGGCTTAAGATCCCACTCGTAAAATAGTTCGCCATCTTCATCAATAACCGCTTCTACAGAAGGATTTTCAATCTTGCCATCTTTAACAGCGCCTTCAATAAACATGCCAGCGCCAAATGGTGCGTCATCGCTATTGATGATTTTGAAAAGCTTAACACTCTTATTTATCTCAAGAGATTCGATAAGATCTGCCGGAGTCATCTCGCTTGCTGCTGGGCGAGCTGCTGATGCGATGATTACTACTGTGCCAGTAGAAGGAATCTGATCTGCACTCCACTCAGCGAAATTAACTTCTCCACCTGATAATGACGCGATGCCGCCTTCTGATACGGTAGCGCTAGGCAAAGCTTTGCCAACTTCTACGTTATGCGCAGATGCAATTGAAGGTAAGAACGCTAGAGCTACTGCCAATGAAATGATTTTTGTTTTCACAATGATTTCCTAAGTGTGTTTGTTATTGGTTGATGTATAGATTGATGCATCTACACAATCAAAAAATAGACATGGCGCAACTTTGCAAAATAGAAGATGCTGATTGTTAAATATCGTAAATGAAAGGAGCGTGATTTAATCAGACACTTAGCTGGAACTTTGACGAGACGCTTATGAAACTTAAACGACTTTGGATAATTGGCGGCATTGTCTACCTAGCATTTGCTGCTGATGCCGCATGTAACTATCGAGCAAATCAAGCAATGGACGGCAATAGTGACATTTTGCAATGCAGCTTTGAGAATTGACTATAAATAAAGGATACAATCCTTTATAGAGCAGAGAGCAATACAGGGAGAAGAACAATGCCAATTATCGCAACGAAAACAATTATCGGTCTTACTGCCGCAGCTACAGCGTTAGGGTCAATGGTTGGTGGCGGTATCGCTGGTGATGTTGACCAGACCTACACTATGGCAATGGACTATGCCGATACCAAGATTGAACAGGTCACTAAGGTACTAGCGTATGAAGAACTCGGTAAAATTGATGCTATCAAGTATGGGGGGAATACACATCCGTGATTGATTTAATACAAATTGAATAAAAGGCGCTTACGATAAGCGCCTTTTTTGTTGGTTAAGTTTAGAAACGAGACAATTGACACACAAACCAAATAGCAGATGTTGGTTGTTAAATATCGTAATTGTTGAAGCCAAGTCAAAGGAGCAGCATTAAATAACCGCTGAGTATGTTCACTATGCATTTGGCGGCGGTGTGCGTTACATGCTGAACCCTAAAGATAAGTTAAGCATGCGTCTTGACGTAACCTACAGTGACCAAGAAGAAGACGAAGTTCTAGTGTTCTTCAACGTATCAGAACTATTCTAATCTTTATATATGGGGCTTTTAGCCCCATATTAATTCAATAGAGAAGAAAAAATGGACTACTCAAAAGATTACGATTTCCTCGTAATGAAGGGCGCTAAATTTCAGGTAATGATTAACGCCGCAATTAACGGACTTGTTCCTGCATTAACTATGTCAGGGATGATTGGTATCTTTACGGCTGGCGGAATGGTTCAAGATTTCTTGATCATGAACGTATTCTTGATCTTCTTCGTGTTTATCTTTAGCCGCCTAGAGGTTATAAAATGGCGTCAGAAGAACAATGCTGAGCCTGTAGCGTTTGACCCTGTTAAGCATAAAGGCTTAGAAAAAGCTATGCATCGTCATCCTATGGCAGAATTCTTTGTCATCTTCGTCAAATACAATCTGCTTATGGCAGCCCCAGCTATTGCGGTTTGCCTCTTCATCTTTGGAGACGCTGGCATTCCTGTTCACCAGTTTGTATTCATCAAAGCTACTTACTCAGTGTTCCTCGCAAATGCTGTAGCAATGCATGGTGGCAAACTTGGTTCAATTCACATTGAATCTGAAGCGAAAACTGCTAAAGCGTAATCTGAAAACAATAAAAAAGCGTCCTATTGGATAACTCCATTCAGTTAGCGTGTTTTGATTGAATGGGGTAACGCGTTTTAGAGATACGAACGGTCCTACTTTTGGGCCGTTTTTTCTTTTCTGGCAAGATATATCGTTTTACTCGCTCTCGCATTGCACGCAGCTTTTTGGGTATAGAGCCTGGGGAAGCAATAGCACACCACAGCAACTCATCTTGAATATCACGCATTGCCATAACAAAGCTTATCCTTAGTGGTAATACGTTGGCTTCTTTCGCTATTCGGCATATTTCTAGTCTTATAAGATTGTAAGCTAACAGAATGCCCATATCTCTTGATTGACCCCATCGATAGATTGGCTGCGCAGCAATGTACTATCTTCCAATAGCTGATGCTTTATTTCCCCATAGCTTGTTTCTATTTCCCACCGTTCAAAGTAGACATCACGGATCTTTTTAGCTTTGTACTGGAGCTTGTCGATAAGTGAACATAAGACACCTCTGATATGATTTGGTTGCTCTACCTCTGGGTACATGACCAACCTAGCTTGCCATGTCTCTGGGAGGGATGGGTCTTGTTTGCGAGCATGCGCAGAGACAGACATTTGTTCCTGATTTTTCGACAATACGATATTGAGTGTTGCTCTTTATCGGCACCATCCAGTGGCTTTGCGAATGTTGTCGCTGCCAATTAATAATTAGCTCTGCACTCAGATAGCAACGGTCAAAAATGGTTAATGAAGCATCTGGTACTGCGCCAGTGAGTTTCTTTGCATAACCAATTTCACCCGTTGAGCTCGGGTCAAATGCGACATCATAGACTAAGCGACTTCGTAATGAACTTAGCGCACATAATCTGACAACAAGGTATTCAGTATGTCTTGTCTTACTGTGTTTTACATAGCCAAAGTGGTCGGCTAAATCAGGTTTGTCATGACAACGAAGCTGTGTTCCGTCGATAGAAAACAGACGTAATCCATGCCAGGTGTCGTCTTTGTCCTCAGATTCGGCCCAATGTTTAGATGTAAGGGTAAATAGTTCTGCGATGGGCTCTGCCGTTAATCGCTGTCTTGCTTGAGGGATAGCACTGGGTGCAATCGAATCGCCAAGGGAATCGGAGAGATGAAGGTCAAGTTTGGTCACAACGTCAGATATAGAGCGATTACGAAATAAACCCATCCCGACAATCAACCAAACGACAAGCTCCGCAGGTAATTTACGCTTCCTCAAGCTCGCTTTCTGAGTCTTCTCCAA
Organism: Photobacterium sagamiensis; assembly: GCF_050337085.1. Classification (NCBI taxonomy): domain Bacteria; kingdom Pseudomonadati; phylum Pseudomonadota; class Gammaproteobacteria; order Vibrionales; family Vibrionaceae; genus Photobacterium; species Photobacterium sagamiensis. The sequence goes on from NZ_JAKJSP010000043.1 coordinate 43,806, forward strand.
AACTTGCTTAATCCACTCAATTGGGAGTTCATTTTGAAATAAAGATAGCGATTCTGGAGACGCGTGGATATCAGTGTCGATAAGCCAATGAGCAAGCATAATAATCCCCTATTTCCTTGGGAGAAGAGGGGATTTTGAACCAACCACTGGATCATTCAACTGATCACGAAATTCTTAACTAATCAGTGTTATCCTATTGGATGTTTTTTTACCTAAAGAACTGAGGCTATAGAGCAGCTAGAACAGCGTCAATCTCAGCAGCGCCACAGTGACCTTCGTGAACGAATACAGCCTCACCGTCAGCGTTTAGAACCGCCACAAGAGCGCTTAGATCAGCGATTGCTAGTGCTTCTTTAGCTGTTGCGTTCTTATCAAGAACTAAAGTGTTTGCAGGGTTAGCTTTGTAAGCTTTCTTGAATTCACTCTTGATGAACATACCAGCGCCCATAGGGGCTTCTTTGGTGTTCACGATTTTAACTACTCGCGCTTCTGGCTTTTCAGCGTCAAGCTTAGCTAGCAGGTCTGCTACTTTATCGCCAGATTCAGGATGTCCAGCCATTACGATAAGAACTTTTGGCTCGCCAACTACTTCGCTTGAGCTCCAAGGAACGTATTTGTTCTTTTCAGAGATTTGACCTTCTTTAGCCACTTCGATTGATGGTAATTTTGCGCCTATGACTAGGTTAGTCATTTTGTATTCCTTTAAAAAAGTTGCCCTAGCTAATGCTGGGGCAATAAGTTATTAAATTAAGATAGATTACTTGCCGTTACGGATCATGTCGTTCATGCGCTTGTGCCATTCAACATCGCGCCACATGCCTTCGAAATGAGGTTCTGCGAAGTTACTAGTACAGATGCCTTTCCAACCGTTGTCGATTGCTAATTCAATACCGGTTTCAAGAACTTTCTTAAACCATTCCCACTCACCTAAGTGGCCGTTGTGAGATAGATCTTCGTACACAACTGTCGTCCATGCCTCAGTAGTCACTAGCGCCATACCGTGCTTTTCTGCTGCGTCTTTCCACTTCTCGATTCGCTCTTCAAGAATTTCAGAAAAAACAGACGGGTCTTCTTTTACTAGCTCTTCACATTTTTTGCGCATATTAGCTACGCCAATTGGGAAGTCTTCCATTGCGTCGAAGTGACCAATTTGCACTGAAACGCTCATGTCGTCAGAAGCCCAAATATGAGGTTCAAACATATCTAGCTCAGAGAAGTCACCACGTAGGAAGTTATCTTCGCCAAATGCTTGGTTTGAGAATGCGTACTTGAATTGTGGGTATTTCTTCTTAAGAATTTGAGGTGTACGAACTAGGTATTCGTTCATACGCTCGATACAATCTTCTTCCCACTCATCTTCTAGATTTTCGAAAGATTCAGGTCCCATAGGAACAGAAGCAGGTTCGCCAGTAATATGCTCGTAAGCAGTTGGACACCAGTGCTTAAGTGGGAACTCATTACAGAAATCTACCCAAACAATACCATCTAGAAGATCGTTTTCTGCAAGCAGGTCTAGAACATCAGTCCATGCCGCAGCGTAATCTTCAGGGGTAGTAAGCAAGCCACGACGATCACATGTCGTATTGTTGTACCAAGAAGAAAGACCAACATAGATTCCGCGATCTTTAGCTTTTTGCATGAACTCAACAAGACCGTCAGCAACATTAACTGTTACTTCGTGGTGGTTGCCCCACATAAATGCAGATGGGATTGGCAGGAAAGTAACTTCAGTAGGGCGATTGCCTTCTGCGTCTTTCTTAATTACGTGAGGGAATGCATCGATACGAATACAGTCATAGCCACGCTCAACAACTTCATCAAGAACCTTATCCCAATCTGCATATTCTGCTTGAGCGCCAGTACGTTGAACCATCCAAGAATATTCAAACATTGTTACTGAGAATCGCTTACCGCTATCAAAAAGTTCAGCACCAGTAATTGGGTATGTCATTTTTATTTACCTTATACGTTTAATTACATTATTGGTTATATTGAAGACCCCCAAGATCTTCTGTGGAGCAAGAGGATTCCGACCTCGGGGGTGCTATTTATTACTCTGAGTTTCCGTCAAACAGAGCTGTAGCCCACTCGCCTTTTGACTCATCATAAGCCTTGGCAAGTGCAATCATTTCTTTCAATTTAGCTTTGTCTTTTTTTGCTAAATCTTTTACTTCACTTGGATCTGTCTTGACATTAAATAGCTGGGTGCGTTTAAGCTTCTTGCTGCCACCTAGACCAGATTTCCAGAACACCACCTTATAGTCGCCATTACGGTAAGCTTGGAAGTGACCCATAAAGTAGTAACCCATATCACCACGAGGTGACACTTCACCACGAAGTAGGTTTCCTGACTGATCGTAACCATCGGTATCTATATCAGGCATTTCAGTGCCAGTTAACGATGCTAGCGTTGGCATAAGGTCAAGTGTTGAGAAGATGCTATCGTTCTGACCAGCTTTGATTTGACCAGGCCAATTAATAATGCCAGGCACTCGATCGCCACCTTCGTATGTTGATCCCTTGCCATCACGCAATGAACCTTTATCACCAGCAGCGCCACGATCTCCATACGGCAGCCAAGGACCATTGTCTGATGCGAACACGATAATAGTGTTGTCTTCTAGACCATTTTTCTTAAGGGATTCAGTAATACGACCAACGTTATAATCTATTTCCATCATTACGTTGCCGTACATGGTGTCTGTAGCGCCTTCGAAGTCCTCAGATACGAATAGAGGTACGTGCGTTTGAGAGTAAGCAACGTAAGCAAAGAAAGGTTCGTCTTTCTTCTCTTCGATATAATCAACAACTCGGTCTGTTGCATCTTTGGTGAAGTTCTTAGCATCTAGATTGCCAAGCAGCTTATCGCTGTATGTCCCATCTGCATTCACGTAGCTTTCAGTAACTTCGTTATAGAAAGCTTCTGCCGTTCCACGACCATTCTCGTCAGCAAATGCGCCGTCACGGAACGTAAGAGCAGGGATTAACTCTGCAATTGATACACCGTTGTTTATCTGCTTAAGAATTACATCCATGCGGTATTTTGGATCAGGCCAGTATTCTGGATCGGTGTCAGAGTTGTGATTAACAAGACCCCAGAACTGATCAAAGCCGTGACGTGTTGGTGACCATTCAAGACCATCTGTGCCTAAACCCAAGTGCCATTTACCAACCATCATGGTTGAGTAGCCATTTGTTTTCAGCATTTCTGGGATAGTCGTTTCTTCATATGGAAGACCATCTGGATCGCCAATAGCGAATACTGGCTGTTTGTTGCCATACATACCTGTTTTCTTAGAAACACGAGATGTAAGCATGCCAGCGCGAGAAGGAGAACTAACAGACGAATTCACGTAAAAGCTAGAAAAGTTTTGACCTTCGTTTGCCAACTTATCAATGTTTTTAGTGTTGTACTTGCCGCCATTAGCGCTGATATCAGCAAAACCAGAATCATCAAGAAAGACGACTATTACATTAGGCTTATCAGTTGGTGCGCGATCTGCACCGGTTGCTTTAACTTGCTCAGTTGCACCACAGCCTGACAACATTGTTGCCGCTATTGCACCGCAAAGTAGAGTTTTTTGTAATTTCATAATATCCCCAATAATGGAGGGACAATCCCCTCCATCATTTTAATTACTGACCAAGCTTGTCTGCTGTTAGCATTGCAGCAAGAACCGCTTCAGCTTTTACAGGGAAAGGCATGTTATGCATTGTTTCGCCTTCAGCACATGCTGCTTCAGCAACTTCTAGCATCTTAGCCATATCAATTTCTTTAACGCCCATGTCACCTAGATTTGTAGGTAGACCAACAGAGCGGCAGAAATCGATAACTTCCTGAATTTCGTTCATTGGGGCATTTTCAAGAACAAGCTGAGTCAAAGTGCCAAATGCAACTTTTTCACCGTGATATAGGTGATGACACTCTTCTAACTTAGTTAGACCATTGTGAACAGCATGAGCAGCAGCTAGACCGCCTGATTCGAAACCAATGCCACTTAGGTATGTGTTCGCTTCAATGATGTTCTCAAGAGCGATAGAGTTAAGATTCTGGTCACAAGCAACTTTCGCTTTTAGACCGTCAGCTAGTAGAGTTTCGTAGCAAAGCTTAGCTAGTGCTTGAGCTGCTAGAGTCGGTAGACCGTCACTCATTGCAACGTTGCCAGATTTAGCATTAGCGCGAGCTTCGAAGTGAGTTGCTAGTGCATCACCCATACCAGCTACAAGTAGACGAGTTGGTGCTTGTGCAATGATCGCAGTATCCATTACAACAGCAGTTGGGTTAGTCGGTACGATTAGGTACTCGCTGAACTCATGTTCTGGTGTGTAGATAACAACAAGTGAGCTTGTTGGTGAATCAGTAGATGCGATAGTTGGGCAGATAACTACCGGAATATTGTTGTAAAAACCAGCAGCTTTAGCCGTGTCGAAAGTTTTACCTCCACCGATGCCAATGATAACTTCTGCGCCCATTTCTGTAGCAACAGCCATGACACGTTCGATTTCTTGACGGCTACATTCGCGCTGGAATTCGTCAAATTTAACCGCAATATCAGTGCTAACACAGCTAGAAATAACAGAGTCACTTACTAGACCAGTCACAAAGTCATCAGCGATAACAAGTGCTTTTTTACCTAACGGCTTGATAAATTCACCAAGCTTTTTCATAGCGTGTGCTTCTTGGATATAACGACCAGGTGCGATGATTGATTTGTTCATCTTTCTTTCCTTCTAATTACAAATTCTTACCTAGCTCAACAAGAGCTGCGGTTTGTTTTTCAATTAACGGTTTAACTTCTTCGATTTTCTCAATGGTGGTGTCATCCATTGGCGACCAATATGGGCCCATGTCGAAACCGCGAGCTTCAAGAGCTAGCTTGAATCCGATAGGAAAAGGAAGAGAGAAACAGGTTCTAACTACAGGCAGTAGTGCTCGTTGTAATTCTTGAGCTTTCGCGATATCACCGCTTTTTACTGAGTCGTAGATACCTTTCATCACTTCAGGGAAGATACCCGCGCATGATGTGTAGCAACCGTTAGATCCTGAAAGCAAAGCTGAATCAAAGAAGTCTTCACGACCTGATAGATAAACAGCATCAAGCTTGTTTGTCTTGATGTGATCTACTAGGTGCATCATATCTACCATGCTACCGCTAGAGTCTTTGATGCCGATAATCATCGGATGCTCCACTAGCTTCATTGCAGACTTAAGAGGCAATGGTGGAGCAAACAGTGGGATGTTGTAGATGATTAACGGTATTTCTGATTCTTCAGCCAAAGTCTCGAAGTATTTAATTTGCTCGGACTCAGTTTGAGTGAAGAAATAAGGCGAGCAAGATACTACCGCAGGACAGCCAAGCGATTTCGCTTTTTTAGCCAAACGGATTCCATGCTGTAGGCACGAAGCTGAAACACCAGGTACTACAGGAACTCGACCGTCAACTTGATCTACAACAATTTCCATTAGCTCTTCACACTGCTCGAGTGACAAATGCAGAAACTCGCCAGCAGTGCTTACAGGAAATATTCCGTCCAGACCTTTCTCAATCTGGAACTCAACCATCTCACGAACTACTTTTTCGTTGATGGTGTAATCTTCATTTAATGGTGTGTAAAACGCAGAACATACGCCTCTAGGTACGAACATATCTTTACTCGCTTATGCGGATAATAATGTCATCGAACTTCTCGATGCCTTCAACTAGCTCCATACCAAGACCTGCGCCTTCTGGAACTGTAATCTGACCATTTGTAACTACAGCCATTGCAGTAACGTAGTCTTTGTACCAACCGCGATAGAACGCACGTACAGACTCTTGAATCAATGCATTGTGAGCATGAAGAGAAAGGTGAGTAGAAGCTGTCAGAACAACAGGACCAGTACAGTCATGCGGAGAGATTGGCAGATGGTACGCGTCAGCCATTGCCGCGATGTTGCGACCTTCAGTAACACCACCACACCAAGACAGGTCAACCATTATTACGCCAGCAGAATCAGAAGAAAGCAGATCTGCATAAGCCCATTTGCCACCCATCGTTTCAGAAGCGCAAACCGGTGTTTTACAATTCGCAGCATAACGAGGAAGACTTGTAAGATTGTCCATGCGAATTGGATCTTCATGCCAGAACGTATTGAACGGCTCTAAAGCTCGAGCAATCTTGATAGCCATTGGTAGATTCCATAGTGAGTGGAACTCAACCATAATATCCATTTTGTTGCCAACAGCAGCGCGAATCTTACGGAAAGGCTCTAGCGCCTCATCCAGATCTGCATCAGAGATATAAGTGCCGTTTGATGCTTCAGCGTATTTATCGAAAGGCCAGATTTTCATCCCTGTGATGCCTTCAGCAAGAAGACTTTCAGCTAGAACATCTGCTTTTGTCATGAACCAGTTAAGATCATCAAAGCCCTCTTCTGATTTAGCACCAACGCCCCAGTTAGAAGAAGACTGAGTTTCAGCGTTACGAATGTAGTTAGCGCCGGCACAAGTGTTATATGTGCGAATGCTGTCACGACATTTGCCGCCAAGTAATTGGTAAAGAGGCTGGTTAACTACTTTGCCATATAAATCCCAAAGAGCGATATCAACAGCAGAATTACCGCGCATTTCTGTACCAGTACCCACGAAGCCTAAGTAACCTCGTAAGTCACGGCTAATTTTTTCAATCGCTAATGGATCTTGACCGATTAATTTAAGCTTTGCGAACTCATGGATATAAGCTTCTACCGCAGCTGCCCCCATAAATGTTTCGCCAAGACCAACAAAACCTTCATCAGTGTGTATACGAACCCACAAGATATTCTCATGCTCTGTGGAGCGGAGAGTTTCGACCTGCGTAATTTTCACTGTTTCACCTTAAGCTCTTATAGTAGTAACGACACGCAAATAATAAAGGATGTAATCCGCTATTAATGTGATCGGCTTTACATACTATGAAAAGAGGCTTTTTACCGTTGAATTTTAAAATTTAGAGTTTAAAGTGTCCCATACATACTATCTATAAGTAATCGCACAGGAGAACTAGTGATGGAAATTTCTATCGCACTTAACGCAGGCAACAGTGTTGGAGAATCACCATTTTGGAGCGAACGCGAGAAAGCTCTTTATTGGGTAGACATAATTAACAAGACTGCTAATCGCTTAATTCTTGAGTCTAATGAGCGCACATCGTGGGATTTTGATGACTTTGTATGTGGCGTTATTCCAATGACTAACGGCAAAGTTTGTGTTGCCCTACAGCAGGATATTCTTGAGTTAGATCAAGATACCGGTGATTTCAAAAAGCTGTTTGAAATGGAACCCGAGCTGCCTAAGAACCGCATCAATGAAGTTAAATGTGATCGCAATGGTCACTTGTGGGTTGGCACAATGCAGAACAATGTTGCCCCTGATGGTGCAGGGATGGATATTACCGAAAACTCTGGCTCTCTTTATCTGGTAAAAAATAAAAACTCTATCGATAAGATGGTTTCAGGCTTTGGCATCTCAAACACATTGGTTTGGGATGAGCCCAACAAGAATTTTTACATCGCAGACAGCATGAAAGATATGATGTGGAAATACGATTACAACCCTGAAACCTGTGAAATTGGCAATCCTCAAGATTTCTTCTACAAAGAATCAACTCTTGGTGCGCCTGATGGTTCAGCTATGGATACAGAAGGGTGTGTTTGGAATGCTAGATTTGGCGCAGGGTGTGTTGTTCGTATCGGTCGTGACGGTAAGATTTTACAGAAGATTGATTTGCCAGTGACTAACCCAACTAGCTGTTGTTTTGGTGGAGAGAATAACTCTACTCTATTCGTTACCAGCGCTCAGTTCACACTGACTGATGAGCAGCTTGCAAACAACCCTCTTGAAGGTAGCGTAATCGCTATTGAGACTAACGTTCAGGGCACTAAGACATATTCTTGGAACATCACTGAATAAAGAAATAGCCCTTGGTTTTCGTGCTAAGGGCTATTCTCTACAGCTTTGCCAAATTTGACTCAAGTTCTTCTTTCGCTCGAATGATGATGTACTTCATAAATGCTTCGCCACCATCGGCATCTTTAGCCTTGATATGTTCCAATATTTTACGATGCAAATCCAGCCCTTCACTTGACGAGTGAAAACCCATTTCTTTATCGTGCTGTATCTTAAAGCTACACTCTAAAATCGTCTTAATTACCATCTTAAACTGTAGCATCAGTTCGTTTTTGCAAGATTCAAATATAGCCATATGAAAACGAACATCAGCTTCAGAATGCTCATGTATCGTTTTAGCGTTAGCCATTTGCTCGTAAGCTTCTTCCATTTCTTTAATGTCATCGCTGGTGGCTCTGATTGCCGCTAGCTTAACTACCGTTGGTTCTATTGAGCCTCTTAGTTCGATGATGTCGCGCAGCAATGCTTGATCAATCTTGCCATCAAACAACCAAGTAAGAATATCTCTATCAAATAGATTCCACTTGCTACGGGGATTCACAAGCGTACCTGCTTTCTGCTTAGTGCGAATAATCCCCTTTTCTACAAGCGTCTTGACTGCTTCACGAAGCGCTGTCCTGCTAACACCAAATAATTCCCATAACTCTTGCTCTTTTGGCAATAGGAAGTCTTCCGAAAATCCACCAGCAACGATTCGTCGACCAAGTACCGCCGCCACGCTTATGTTTAATCTTTCCGTCTTACTGCTTAGTATTTCTTTTTCTTCTTTGGTAAGCGGAAATTTAATGTCTTCGTCTGTCATATTTATTCCTTTAAAATGGGTACTACAGAGGTAGTTTATGCCTACTCATACTACATGCTGTTGAATCGCCTATGCCGCTAAGAAGTTGTTATCACTTTTCAACAACTACCTCTGTAAGATAAGTACCCATCAAGAACGCTATTAGCCTTCCATTAACCAGCCACCATTAACGTGAAGATTTTGACCAGTCATGAATTTAGATTGTTCTGAAGAAAGAAATACTACCATATCTCCAATATCTTTAGGGTCGCCACGATGTTTCAGAGATTGATGTTCTAAAACCCAAGCGTTGTACTCTTCCCATTTGTCGCCAAATACTTTTTGCTCCATCTGTGACGGAATTGCACCAGGAGCAACGGCGTTAACAAGAATATTCCAAGGGCCAAGTTCGCGAGCAAGTGTGCGAGTCAATGCAAGCGTAGAACCTTTTGACGCAATATATGGTGAGTAATCGCCCCACCCGCCATTCATAGTTATGCTACAGAAGTTAACAATGCGACCTTCTTTTTTGCTCTTCATATGAGGCACAACTGCCTTGATCAAAGCATATGCGGCAGAAGTGTTGATTCGTTGAGCTAACTCAAATGTTTCAAGGCTAATATCTTCAATCGGTCCATGAGGCATAATTGCAGCGTTGTTTACAAGAACGTCGATGCCGCCAATCTCATCGCAAAGATCTTTAATTTGCTTGTAGCTAGCATCTAAATCGGCAAGATCACCTTTTATAAATTTAATAATCTGACGGTCGCAGTATTTATCTTTTAGTTCAGCGACATACTCATCACCTGCATCTTGATTTAAATCCAAGATATAAAGGTTAGCACCGGCATCTAGCATTGCCTCTGTTTCTGCCTTGCCAAGACTGCCTAGAGCGCCAGTTATCAATACATTCTTTCCGTCTAGTTTCATACTGTTTCTCTTTAACGCTTCAATAATAGATAGTATTTAAGAACGGCTTTTCTGCAAAATTAACAACCATTCCGTAGCATTTGATGTAAAAAGTGCGGATTGATACTATCAAAGGTTCAGTTCAAAAACCTTGATACATGCTGCGTTTTGTTGACTAGCGGCTCAAAAACTAAATTGTTAACCAAGAAAGTAAAATATCGTAATTGATGAGATATCTAATGTTGCCATTATTGCCTTGAAATTAAAGGAATCGATCATGAATGCATTAAAAAAAACTGGATTAGCTGTCGCAACAGCAATGGCTATGTCACCTGCACTTGCGGCAGATCAGCCAAATATTCTATTTTTAGTAGCTGAAGACTTAAGCCCTAGAATTGGAGCGTATGGCGATGAGATAGCTGAAACTCCAAACATCGACAAACTTGTGGCAAAAGGCGTCAAGTATACAAACGTATATACCGCTGCTGGCGTAAGCGCACCTTCTCGTGCTGCTCTTATTACTGGTGCTCACCCTAATGCTATAGGCGCTGGTGGCATGCGTCCTAGTGATTACCACTTAAATGGCGGTACTAGATACCTAGCTGTCCCACCAGAAGAAATTAAGGCTTTCCCTGAGCTTTTACGTAAGGCTGGCTACTGGACTTACGAAAACAACAAACTGGATTATCAATTCTCTGAAGGTCTGCCTGAAACTGGCCCATTTACTATTTGGGATAAAGAAGGAAATAACAACACCGATCTTGATTGGACTGCTGCTAAAGAAGATAAGCCTTGGTTTGGTATGTATGCATACCTAGAAACTCACGAATCTGGTCTTCTTCCGCGTTGGGACTTTGATCAAGATATCATGGCTGCTGTGATGGGGATAATGCAGTGGAAGTGGCATTTGGGCTATGAGTCAAACGTTACGCCAGAAGATGTCACTATTCCACCTTACTACCCTGATTCGCCTGGTATTCGCGAAACCATTGCTCAGCAGTACAACAATGTTGCGACTATGGATACTATCATTGGTGATTTATTAGCAAAACTTGAGGCAGATGGCGAGGCCGATGACACAATCATTATCTGGACAACAGATCATGGTGACGGTTTCCCTCGCGTTAAGCGTGAAGGTAACAATGTTAGCCTTCAAGTGCCAATGACAATTTACTGGCCTGAAAAGTGGCGTCCTAAGCATATTAAGCCTGGCACAACTGATGACCAAATTATTAGTTTTATCGATCTTGCGCCAACAATTCTAGCAATGGGAGGCGCTGAACAGCCAGACTTTATGATAGGTAACAACTTCGTTCAAGAGAATGGCGGTGGTCGAGAATACTATTTTGCAGCGGCTGACAGAATTGAAGAGGCAGAAGAGCGCACTCGCACTGTTAGTGACAGCAAGTACAAGCTTATTTTAAATTATCTCGATGTCCCTTCTTATCAGTACAGTGGTTTCCGCGCTGGTATGCCAATGATGAGAGACCTATTGGCTTTGCATGAGGCTGGTAGTCTTAATGAAGAGCAAGAGCAGTTCTTTAAAGTTCGCCCGAAAGAGCAGTTCTTTGATTTATCAAATGACCCTTATGAGCTAAACAACGTTATTGATGAACCTCAATACGCCGAAGATATCGAGCGTCTGCGCAGTGAAATGGCAAGATGGCAATCAGAGGTGGCAGATTACGCAGTTATCACTGAGAAAGAGTTGGCGCTTCAGTTCTGGCCTGATGGCATTCAGCCTATTACTGAGTCAAGCGAACTTAAAATTGAAGGCGGTAAGATTGTAATCACCAACTCTAACCCTGCCGCTTCTGTTGGCTATCGTGTTAATGGTGGTGATTGGAAACTATACACTGGTCCCATTGAAATCAAAGATGGCCTAGAAGATGTCATTACTAAAGCCGTTCGTTATGGATGGGCTGAAAGTGAAGAGACTTATATAAAATTATAGGCAACAAAAAGCCCTTCTTATAAGGGCTTTTTAACGAAGGTAATGCAATGAAAAAGTTTTTTCAAAACGTATCTATAAGATGGCAAATAATCACACCGGTTCTTTTTACAGCCCTCGTTCTATTCTCCTGTCTTGTCTACTCGATCATAGACTTGTCAGGGCAAGTTATAAAGGTAGAGAAAGCTAGCTCAAAATCAATGTCCAACAGTATCGCTGTCGCAAATATCAATATTGGCATATCTAGAATTCAAACCATCATGCAAGACAAGTTAGTTTCTAGGGTCAAGTCTGAAGATATGGCAAAAGAAATTAAGGCTGAGGGTGACAAGATAAGAAAAACCACCAATAGCTTTAATCAGGGTAAAAAGGCTGCCGTAAAAACTTCAGTAATGACTCTTCTACACAGTCTTAATAAGGAAAATATTGATGACATGCGAATGGGCAAAGCCAAAGCTAAGAGTGACTATATCGACGCTATAAACCTAGTCAACGAATCCATAAGTGACTTGTTCTCGTTCTACGAAAAGCAGATGAAAGATGAATATAAAAGTCGACGCAAAATAAAAGAGGATGGTAAGACAAGAGGTCTTATTATAATCATCATTCTGCTAACCCTTAGCATCTCCTGCCCTTACTTTATTGCCAATCTAATTTCTAGGCCAATCAAAGAACTTCAAGCTATGGCTAATAAGATGGCGAATGGAGATTTGAACGCTCAAGTCCATTTGGAAGGCAACAATGAGCTTACTGAGCTTGCTAGGGATATGAACGCCTCTGTTGCCACTATAAAAGAGACAATAGACTCTCTTGTTTCTGTAGGCGGGAATGTTGCAGCCGCATCAACTGAGCTATCTGCGGTGATGACCCAATCTGAAGCTAATGCCGTCGAAGAGAAGTCTCAAATTGACTTGATTGCCTCTTCTATTAATGAGCTATCAAGCACCGCTCAAGATGTTGCCAAGAACGCAGCAGATGCCGACTCGGCGACAAAAGAAGTAATGACGCTATCAAGTACCGGTGCAGCAGCCTTTGAAAGAAGCTACGCCGCAAGCAAGGAAATGAGCGATGTTCTTACTGTTACGGCTGAAACCGTTAGTCATCTTGCCAACGAGTCTGAAAAGATTGGCAATGTAATTAAGGTTATCGAGGATATTTCTGGACAGACTAACCTACTCGCTCTCAATGCAGCTATTGAAGCGGCTAGAGCTGGCGAACAAGGTCGCGGGTTTGCAGTCGTTGCTGATGAGGTAAGAACATTGGCAGGCAGAACTAAGAGCTCCACTGAAGAAATTCAAGCAATCATCGAGTCGTTACAAGTTCGCGCAAGAGAGGCGAACGAAAGCATGATTCAGAGCCTTAATAAGCTGACAAGTAATAGAGAAATTATGGTCGAGGCCAATGATGCTATTCATAGCATCACAGTGGCAGTAACTAGCATTAGCGACATTAACGCTCAAGTTGCAACAGCAGCAGAGCAACAGAGCAGCGTCACAGAGCACATTAACTCAAGCGTTGCATCTATTCTCGACTTAGTTAATCAAAACGTCACAGGAATCAATCAGAGCGTTTCTACAGCTAACGAGCTATCGAATCTCGCAGAGCAGCAGAAAGAACAGCTCTCTTTCTTCAAATAACAAAAAAGCCCCTCAATCGAGGGGCTTTGTTTTATCTATGGTATCTACTATTTGAATTTGTAGAACATGTTGTTGTGGCGCAGTTCTTTCTTGAAGTCCACAATCTTAGTGCCTTCGTCGATCTGAACGTACTCTACGTCAACCATTTCAGAGAAGTCGTAAAGCATCTCTTCTGTTACTGCCTGTGAATAAACAGTGTGGTGAGCACCACCAGCATAAATCCAAGCGCCTGCAGCGACTTTAAGATTCGGTAGTGGTTCCCATAGAGTGCTTGCAACCGGTAGATTTGGCATCTCTGCTTCTGGCGTTACGCTATCAACTGAATTCACGATCATGCGGAAACGTGGGCCCAAGTCGATTAGAGATAGGTTAAGACCGTGACCTTCTTGACCGGTGAAGATCATGCGAGGTACTAGGCAGTTACAACCGATAGTGTGACGGTGAATCTCGATAGTAGGCTTATTCTTAGCGATGGTAGGACATACTTCTAGCATGTGTGCACCAAGAACCTGATCAACTTTGCCAAAGTTATATGTGTAGTCTTCCATAAACGAAGTACCACCAGATAAACCTGTTGCCATAACCTTAAGAACGCGAGTCATTGCGGCAGTTTTCCAATCACCTTCACCGCCGTAACCGTAACCCTTCTCCATCAAGCGTTGAGTAGCTAGACCAGGCAAGTTGGTTAGACCGGTTAAGTCCTCGAAAGTGTTAGCGAATGCCATGCATCCTTTGCTCTTCAAGAACATTTCCATACCAAGCTCTAGACGCGCTTCTGTGCGTAGCAAGCGATCAGTC
>NZ_JAKJSP010000044.1:0-56676 GCF_050337085.1 Photobacterium sagamiensis
AGGGTCTAGGGTCTAGGGTCTAGGGTCTAGGGTCTAGGGTCTAGGGTCTAGGGTCTAGGGTCTAGGGTCTAGGGTCTAGGAACATTTTAAGTACAAAAAAAGGAGAGCGATAGATGCTCTCCTTTTTATTGGTTTGTCAGATGAAAGTCTATGGTACTAGGACCGCTCTGCCGTTATTACGATTCTAAAATCACCGTTGCCACGGCATAGCGCTTTTCATCCGCAATGGTCAAATGAACGTGGTTAACGCCCATCGCCTCGGCCAACTCAGCGGCTTTGCCTGACAGACTCAAGACGGGCTTGCCCAGCTCATCATTACTGACTGTGAAGTCCTGAAAAGAAACGCCACAGGCAATGCCGGTTCCTAGGGCTTTGGATGCCGCTTCTTTGACGGCAAACCGTTTTGCCAGATAACGCCCCTTAAGCTTCAAACCCGCCAAGATTTCCAGCTCAGGCGCTGACAGAACTCGCTCAGCAAAGGCATCACCGGAGCGCGCATAGACTTTCTCTACGCGCTCGATGTCTGCGATATCTGTTCCCAGGCCGACAATTGCCATGCTTAGCGACGCGCTTCAAGCATGATAGCCTGCATATCAGCAACCGCTTTGTTCAGACCATCAAACACCGCACGGCCCATGATGGAGTGGCCAATGTTCAGCTCATAAATCTCAGGCAGGGCTGCCACAGGCTTCACGTTGTGATAGGTCAGACCGTGACCCGCATTCACTTTGATGCCCTGATCATCAGCGTAGCTTGCAGCTGCTGCAATCTTCTTCAGCTCCGCTTGCTGCTCTTCTTCGCTTTCTGCATCAGCATAATGACCGGTGTGCAGCTCGATATAAGGCGCACCAGAGGCAACTGCCGCATCAATCTGCTCACGGTCAGCATCAATAAACAAAGAGACTTTAATTCCTGCCGCCGTCAGTTTTTCTGTTGCCGCTTTAATTTTGTCCAGCTGACCGGCAACATCCAGACCACCTTCCGTAGTCAGCTCTTCCCGTTTTTCAGGTACCAGGCAAACGAACTCCGGCTGAGTTTCCAATGCAATGTTGACCATTTCATCAGTCACTGCCATTTCAAGGTTCATACGGGTCTGGATCGTTTCACGCAGAATACGGACATCACGGTCAGTAATATGGCGACGGTCTTCACGCAGGTGAATAGTAATACCATCGGCACCAGCACGTTCAGCGACTTCTGCAGCGTGAACAGGATCAGGGTATCGAGTACCTCGGGCGTTGCGTAGAGTGGCAATATGATCGATATTAACGCCGAGTAGTATGTTCTTCATTTTTGGGTACTCCTTCCTCTAGGGATAAATAATTCCCTGCTTTTTAATGGTTTCCCGCCAAGATAAGGTTTCAGGGCCATCCGTGTAAAGCGTTTTGCTGCCTTGAGTTGATCCGGCGTTTCAAAATGTCGGGCAGCTATCGCTTTAAGCTGGCTACCGGTAAAAGTCAGCTGGCCTGTCATCATTGACGCAATAAAACCTTTTTGCTCGCGGTAGTTATAAGTCATGCAGTCTTCCACAGGCAGACCACTACCGGCACAATGAAGAAAATCGATGCCATACCCCAGATGATGAAGCAGTGCCAGTTCAAAGCGCCGCAATGCAGGTTCTGGGTTATCCGCTTGCGCCAGCTCGCGCAGCACATTCAGATAATCCATAAACAACACTGGATAAGGCGTGTCATTCTCGAGAACCCGAGCCACGACTTCGTTAATGTACAGGGCGGAATAGAGGATATAGCCGCGCATGGGCAGGCCGATACTGATAGGTTCGGCATGATTCAATGTTCGCATTGAACCACGGCCGGACCATTTCATAAACAGAGGGGTGAAAGGCTGCAATGTGCCTTTGAGGTTGGAGCGCTTACGGCGCGCTCCTTTCGACAAGATAGTCAGACGACCACTGTCCTCGCTGAACACATCGAGGATCAGGCTCGTCTCACTATACGGGCGAGAATGAAGGACAAAACAGCGCTGCAGCCCCTCCATGGTGTTCCTTACAGATCGTCAATGTAACCCAGGCTACGCAGTGCACGTTCGTCATCTGCCCAACCCGATTTCACTTTAACCCATAGTTCCAGGTACACCTTACGCTCGAACAGATCTTCCATATCAATGCGGGCTTCACGACCAATGACTTTCATTTTCTCGCCATTTTTGCCGATCACCATTTTCTTCTGGCCCTTACGTTCAACCAGAATCAAGCCATTGATATCAAAACCATTAGTGCGCGGATTAAAATCGAAGCGTTCGATCTCAACGGTCACAGCATAGGGTAATTCTTCACCGGTAAAGCGCATCAGCTTTTCACGGATAATTTCAGATGCCATAAAACGCTGCGAACGGTCGGTCACATGATCTTCCGGGAAGTAGTATTCACCTTCCGGCAGGTGCTTGCGAACAATTTTTTCTACCGCATCAACGTTGGTACCGCTTTTCGCTGAGATTGGCACCACATCAACGAAGTCCATCTTCTTCGACAGCGCTTCAATATGCGGGAACAGATCGCCTTTTTCTTTCACGTTGTCGACCTTGTTGATCAGCAGTACTGTTGGCAGCTCACTCTTAATAAGCTTGTTCAGTACCATCTCATCATCGTCAGTCCACATTGTGCCATCAACCAGGAAAAGCACTAGCTCAACATCGGTCAACGAGCTGCTGGCCGCACGGTTCATTAAACGGTTAATGGTGCGTTTTTCTTCAATGTGCAGGCCCGGGGTATCAATATAAACCGCCTGGTAACCATCACGGGTATCAACACCCATAATACGGTGACGCGTTGTCTGTGGTTTACGTGAAGTGATCGATAACTTCTGCCCAACCAGACGGTTGATCAGAGTCGATTTACCGACGTTTGGTCGGCCTACGATGGCTATAAAGCCGCAATGTTGCTTATCTGTCATGATTCCAACTGCTTAAGAGCAAGTTCTGCTGCTGCCTGCTCTGCCTTGCGCCGGCTGCTGCCTTTACCAATCACAGGCTTATCCAAGCCTGTAATATCACATTGTACCGTGAACTCTTGATTATGAGCTTCACCGTGTACCTTAACTACAGTATAAGCAGGTAGCGGCAAACGACGCCCTTGCAAACACTCTTGCAGCCGTGTTTTAGGATCTTTCTGGTTAATACCAGGCTGAATGGTTTCAAGACGAGACTGATACCATGCAATAATGATTTTACGTACCTGCTCAGTGTCACTATCCAAATAGATCGCACCAATAATCGCTTCTACGCAATCCGCCAGAATGGAGTCACGGCGATAGCCACCGCTTTTTAACTCACCCGGGCCAAGCAGTAAATACTCACCAAGATCAAATTCACGCCCCAGCTCAGCCAGGGTCTTACCGCGAACTAATGTGGCACGCATACGACTCATGTCCCCTTCATCCACTTCAGGAAAGCGGTGGTATAAGTCATCTGCAATTACAAAGCTTAAAATGGAATCGCCCAGAAACTCCAGACGTTCATTATGAGTACTGTTAGCACTGCGATGTGTCAGTGCTAACGTCATCAAATCGCTATTATTAAATTGATACCCCAGCATGCGCTGAAGTCTATTAGCAGGAGATGTCATTTTATCTCGATCAGTTTATGCTACCGATGCGGTTAAAACGCACACCAGTAGGAATCCAGGATGGTAAGACACTCTCGGCACTTCTTTCAAACTCAAAGCTGATCCAGATCACGACCGCCTTTCCGACCAGGTTTGCTTCTGGTACAAAGCCCCAGAAACGACTGTCTGAACTGTTATCGCGGTTATCACCCATCATGAAATACTGGCCTTCAGGTACAACCCACTCGCTGATCCCCGGACGCGGATAATACTTTAGCGTGTGGTCTCGCTTCAGTGGATGTACTAAAATCTGATGATCTGCATCACCCAGTTTTTCATCTAGTTGGACAAAACGTGTCATGCCCTGACTGAACTCACTGTCAGTCATATTCGTCAGTGACACAGGGGTACAGGCTGCAGAACCTTTCGGAGCAATACAAAGCTGCTTGCTGGAACTGTAACGAATCGTATCGCCAGGCATACCTACAACACGTTTAATGTAGTCAACATTGGGTTGAGGCGGATACTTAAAGACCACGCTATCACCACGCTCTGGCTCACCGGTTTCAATCAACTTGTGACGGAATACCGGATCGCGAAGACCATAAGCGAATTTTTCAACCAGGATGAAATCCCCCACGAGTAACGTCGGCATCATTGAGCCGGATGGGATCTGGAACGGCTCATAAATAAATGAGCGAAATACCATAATGAGCGCAATCACCGGAAACATCGAGCTGGCTGATTCCACCCAGCTCGGTTGCGGTGCAATGGCTTCAAGGGTTTTGACATCTACTTGATCGCCAGCGTTAGCTGCTGCCGCATCAATCTTTAATTGACGTTTCGGTGCCCAGATAAATTTATCTAACGCCCAAATGATCCCAGTCAGTAGCGTGGCCAGAACCAGAATTAACGAAAAAGTATTTGCCATTTTATTCCCTATGAATGTCTCAACTCATCACAAACGGGTTAGTCCGTGAAACAGAAGTGCCGATTTAATGAATATAAATCAGCACTTCGTATGACTTCAAACTCGCTTGCGATGAGAAAAAAGTTACTACTTATTTTTTACCCACATGCAGAATTGCAAGGAACGCTTCCTGAGGCAGTTCGACATTACCGATCTGCTTCATACGCTTTTTACCTTCTTTCTGCTTCTGTAGCAGTTTCTTCTTACGGCTGATATCGCCACCGTAACACTTAGCAATAACGTTTTTACGTAACTGCTTAACGGTTGCACGGGCAATAATCATACCGCCAATCGCCGCTTGAATGGCGATATCAAACATCTGACGAGGAATAAATTCCTTCATCTTGTCGACTAAATCACGGCCGCGACCATTTGCATTATCTTTGTGCGTAATGATTGCCAGTGCATCAACACGCTCGCCGTTGATCATTACATCAACACGTACCATGTTTGATGGCTCGTAACGCTGGAAATTGTAATCTAGCGATGCGTAACCACGTGATGTCGATTTCAAACGGTCGAAGAAATCCAATACCACTTCTGACATTGGAATATCGTATGTCAACGCAACTTGGTTGCCGTGATAAACCATATCGACTTGCATACCACGTTTTTCAATACACAAGGTAATTACATTACCTAGGTATTCTGATGGTACCAAGATATTACAACGTGCAATTGGCTCACCAATGACTTCAATATCATTGACTGCCGGTAGCTTTGATGGGCTATCAACATAAACGGTACCGTTACGTGTTGTTTCGACTTCATAAACAACCGTTGGTGCCGTTGTAATAAGCGCAAGATCGTATTCACGTTCTAAGCGTTCTTGAACGATTTCCATATGCAACATGCCAAGGAAACCACAACGGAAACCAAAACCAAGTGCAGTAGAACTTTCTGGCTCGTAAAACAGTGACGCATCATTTAGGCTTAATTTACCCAGAGCATCACGGAAGTTCTCGTAGTCATCAGAAGAAACAGGGAACAGACCCGCATAAACCTGAGGTTTCACTTTCTGGAAACCAGGTAATGGTTCTTCACTGCCATCTTTGGCCGTTGTAATCGTATCACCAACAGGTGCGCCCAGGATGTCTTTAATACCACAAACAACCCAGCCTACTTCACCGGTATTCAGTTCGGTGGTATCGATTTGCTTAGGTGTAAAAATACCCAGGCGGTCAACATTCCAGACCTGACCGGTACTCATCATTTTAATTTTTGCATTTTTCTTTATTGAGCCATTTTTAACTCGAACCAAAGATACAATGCCTAAATAATTATCGAACCATGAGTCAATGATCAAGGCTTGTAACGGACCGTCAGGATCACCTTCTGGCGGAGGAATAGCGGCTACGATATTTTCAAGCACATCTTCAACGCCTAAACCTGTTTTCGCAGAACAACGCGTTGCTTCTAACGCATCGATACCGACAATGTCTTCAATTTCTTCTGCTACACGTTCTGGATCAGCAGCTGGCAGGTCGATTTTATTCAAAATCGGCACAACCTCTAAGTCCATCTCCATCGCTGTGTAACAGTTTGCTAATGTCTGAGCTTCAACGCCCTGACCTGCATCAACCACCAGCAAAGCACCTTCACAGGCAGCTAGGGAGCGCGATACTTCGTATGAGAAGTCAACGTGTCCTGGTGTATCGATGAAATTAAGCTGATAAGTTTCACCATCTTTAGCCGTATAGTCGAGTGTGACACTCTGGGCTTTGATAGTGATACCGCGTTCGCGTTCGAGATCCATGGAATCTAAAACCTGCGCAGACATTTC
This sequence comes from Photobacterium sagamiensis, assembly GCF_050337085.1. Lineage (NCBI taxonomy): Bacteria > Pseudomonadati > Pseudomonadota > Gammaproteobacteria > Vibrionales > Vibrionaceae > Photobacterium > Photobacterium sagamiensis. Next base: position 6,316 of record NZ_JAKJSP010000044.1, read on the forward strand.
ACGGTTGGAAAGGCCACCACAGACTTGAATTAGACGGTCGGATAAGGTCGACTTACCATGGTCGATATGTGCAATAATCGAAAAGTTACGAATGTGCTTCATGAATGGCGTGACTAGCTCGTGATTGAAATGAATGGGATCTTTTGATCAAGTTGACGGATTCTACCGAATTTCAGGGCTACTCGCTATCTTTCGATGTGGCATTTATCATCTTATCCACTGACAGAGGCTGCCCCAGCACTCGAATCAAGCTCGGTTCGTAAGCTGAATTTCCATCTAAGCGCCTGGCATAATGCCTGGCTATCAGCAAGCCAATGCCAGCACTGACAACTGCTGTCAGCACTACGCCTAACTCGCTGGTACCTGCTAATTCGACAAACCACCACTGCCCCAGCGCTGCACCCAGCAGTAAAAACAGCAAAGGCACGACATAAACCAGCAGGGCAGAACTCAGTACACTCTGTTCAGACAGGCCAATTTCAACCACCTGTCCAATCGTCAGCGACTTTTTCGTGGTGATTTTTACCTGATGGGCACGTCCCGGCACCGCTTTGCTCACAATACCCGTTCCACAACTATCTCGGGACGCGCAATGGCCACAGCTGGTTTGTTGCTGGCAACTGACGGTGATACGACCCGGCTCAACGGCAACGACGGTTGCCAGTGTGTTCATCATGGTGCAGCCTTTTCAGCCGTAGAATTAGCCCCGTTTTTTGAACCGACAAAAGCAATCGACTCTGCGACCCGACGCGCCGTCGCTGGAGGAATATCTCCGACAACGGTCACTTCTTTCTCACCTTGTAAATGGCTGTGCAACGTACGGCGCCCTTGTCTTACTAATTGCTCACGTACAGTATAGCTGTCTGCTTCTGAAACATAGATAGAAAAGCTAAATAATCCGTCACTGTACATTTTGCTTTCAACCGGCCGTTGAGTCAGGACTAAGCGATGGCGGTTACGAGAGACTGACTCAAACCCCTGAGGCAACCAGTTTACCTGCCAGCTCAGTTCGGCCTGAGGCTGGGGCGGCAACTGAACAACGGCAGGTAAATCAACACTGCGCAAGCTTTTCAGCACATCACCCACTTTAGGGTTCACAACATACGATACCGCACGATACTGCTCTAACGGTTCACCGTCACGATCGAGCAAATCTGCACGCATCACTAACCGGTTGCGATGATCAATCCACAACAGATAAGAATAACGTGCACCGTCTTTAGGGGCGATACGTACTACATCACAGGCAACGCCCGCCTCGCGAGCGCGCCCCATCGAGATGAAGTCATAATTGGCCGACAGCTCGTTAATATCAGACTGCATGATCGGCGGCAGGGGAGCCACCATCTTGTTGCTATCGATCGTAAAAGGATCCAGTCCTGGCTCGAAATAACTGATTTCATTGCCACGCTGAATCACCTCACGCGGCGGTCCGCTGAGGTAGATCAAATGCGCATACGTCTGGCCATCCTCAAGCGCATGGCGATAACGTAACGGTTCAATACTGTTTTTCTTAATTAAAATGTAGGACAGCTCGTAACTGAGCTCTCGACTAGCCTCATCCATCTGATGCAACAAAGCCTCTGCTGAAGCTATAGGTTCTTCGGCAAAGGCTTGCAAAGGCATCATCAGGCTGACCAGTGTCACGGCACCGACCAGAATTTTTCTCATTAATCCGCCACAGATGAATTTGTTTCTAACAACGTTCTGTCAATACTGCCATCTTCGGCATTAAAACGCAGCTGAAGCTCATAGTCTTGCAACATCGCATTAATACGACGGCGCTGCTCCATGAGCTGCGCTTCATCAGGTGTATTGTTATGCGCACCACTGCGGACAGAATCACGGGTTAAGCTGACAGGCTCAGCTTTGCCTGAAAATGGAATGGTTTGTAATACCGACAACTGCGAATCAGTCGCATCGGCAACCAATCCTTCGTTACCGCCATTGTATTGTTGTACACCAACAATAACCGCTAATGATACGGATGCCGCGATGGCTACCTGACCAAACTGGGTAAACCAAGCCGGTAGCGAGCGTTTAGCCTGACGCGGTGTCGGCTGAGACTCAGGGGGTTGCTGTGCAGTTCTTATATCAACAACAGGAGCAACCACTTCCGGCTCGGCACTAAAGTCCGTAAAACCTGTATGAGCAGGTTCATTTTCTAACGCCAGCGCGACATTCGCAGCAATGCTCCATTCTTTGCCTTGCGGAGCATCACCACGCATCACATCACCGATCAGGTTGAAGTTCTGCCAGACTTGCTCACTCTCTTTGTCAACGGCCAGCGCATTGATAATGCTCTGATCCAGTTCTTCGCCGTCAAGTAGCGCCGAAATTTTTTCTTTATCAGCCATTTTTTTCACCGTTTGGCTCAACATTATCGTTGCATAAGAGGACGGATACGTTTTTCAACCGCCTCTCGTGCACGGAATATTCGTGATCTTACTGTACCCACCGGACAACCCATCACCTCGGCAATATCTTCATAGCTTAAACCATCCAGTTCACGCAATGAGATCGCGGTTTTAAGATCGTCAGGTAATCCATCAATGGTACTAAAGACAACCCGCTTTAATTCATCAGACAACATTTGGTTCTCAGGGTTCGAAATTTCTTTCAACGCATTGCCATTTTCATAGTATTCCGCATCTTCAGCATTAACATCGGATGCTGGCGGACGGCGCCCCTGAGCGACTAAATAATTCTTCGCAGTATTAACAGCAATACGGTATAGCCATGTATAAAAAGCACTTTCGCCACGAAAAGTCGGCAAGGCGCGATACGCCTTAATGAAAGCTTCTTGCGCAACATCAGGCACATCGCCCGAGTTGCTGACATAACGTGCGACGAGGTTACAAACTTTATTCTGGTACTTAATCACCAGAAGGTTAAACGCTTGCTTATCGCCTCGCTGTACTCGTTCTATTAATACCTGATCTGTTTGCTGCTCGCTCATTCGAGCGTGTACTCCTATATCTGCCTTGCACTCGTTATTTCATACCTGCTTTGGCCTGACCTTGGGTTTAATGTCACTTTTGACACCATTCCCCGACCACCGAACCGGTGTTCTATGCAGACTGATTTTGTGAAAACACTCCCTACAATATTCAGTCAAATCGCAATAGTATGAAACATTTATGAGCATGAGCACTATCTAAGACCCGGGCATAACGGCAAAGTTCCGGACCGAATGAAATAAAATCTCAACAATAGTGCGCGATTTTTTTATCACGATGACGCATTATACAGCGATAAGTGCATAACGTTACACCAATTCCATTAATTATCAGGGTAATTAAGAGCCTGTCATCCGTAACCAGCCAAGCTCAGACTTTTTTTACATTGAGACTATTTGCTCTATATTGAGATTGTTTTCTCGTAATTGATGGTAATTGGTATTTGATGGTCACAATGACCAATCCAGATGGAATTTGGTAAGATATGGCGGATTGCCACAGGGATATGAATCGATATGAACGAAAACCGTGAACATCTTTGCGATGTATTAGTTATTGGTAGTGGTGCTGCCGGTTTATCACTTGCACTGCGCTTAGCACCACTAGGTAAAGTTATCGTCTTAAGCAAAGGTCCACGTAGTGAAGGTGCTACCTATTACGCTCAAGGTGGTATCGCCGCAGTATTTGATGAATCAGACAGCATCGATTCTCACGTTCAGGATACCCAGATTGCCGGTGCCCATTTGTGCGATGAATCTATCGTTCGCTTTATTGCCGAAAACGCCAAACACTGTGTACAGTGGCTAATCGATGGTGGTGTGCCTTTCGATCGTGAAGAAAACGACAATGACGATAGCAGCCCTCGTTATCATCTCACCCGTGAAGGCGGCCATAGCCACCGTCGAATTTTACATGCAGCAGATGCAACGGGCATGGCCGTTCAAAACTCGCTGCAGGAAAACGTTCTTAACCACCCTAATATCGAAGTATTAGAACGCCATAACGCACTCGATTTAATTACCCATCAGAAAATGGGGAACCACGATCAACCTAACCGTGTACTTGGCGCATACATCTGGAACCGAAATCATGAAGTGGTTGAAACCGTTCGCGCTAAGTTTGTGGTCTTAGCCACCGGCGGCGCTTCAAAAGTTTATCAATATACCTCCAACCCGGACGTCTCATCCGGTGATGGTATTGCCATGGCCTGGCGTGCTGGATGCCGCGTTGCCAACCTCGAATTTAACCAGTTCCATCCAACCTGCTTGTTCCACCCGGAAGCCCGTAACTTCCTGTTAACTGAAGCACTTCGTGGTGAAGGGGCCTATTTACGCCGCCCTGATGGTAGCCGCTTCATGCCTGATTTCGATGAGCGTGGCGAGCTGGCTCCGCGTGATGTCGTTGCACGGGCTATTGACTATGAAATGAAGCGTCTGGGTGCTGACTGCATGTATTTGGATATCAGCCATAAGCCTGAAGATTTTGTAAAAAAACATTTTCCGACGATTTATGAGAAGCTGTTAGGTTACAGCATTGATATCACTAAAGAGCCGATCCCTATCGTCCCTGCCGCCCACTACACCTGTGGCGGTGTCATGGTCGATACCGAAGGCCGCACGGATCTGGATGGCCTGTATGCAATAGGCGAAGTGAGTTATACCGGCTTGCACGGTGCTAACCGCATGGCGTCTAACTCTCTGCTCGAATGTGTAGTGTATGCCTGGGCTGCTGCAGAAAGCATCACCAAGAAACTAGAGCAAATCAGCATGCCCGGTTCACTGCCGAACTGGGATGAAAGCCAGGTTTGCTGCTCAGATGAAGAAGTCGTCATTCAGCACAACTGGCATGAACTGCGTCTGTTTATGTGGGACTATGTGGGTATTGTTCGCTCAACCAAACGATTGGAGCGTGCAATGCGCCGTATTCAGTTACTCAAACAGGAAATCGATGAGTACTACAGCCACTTCCGAGTATCCAATAACCTGCTGGAACTACGCAACCTGGTACTAGTCGCAGAGCTAATCGTTCGCTGCGCCATGGAACGAAAAGAAAGCCGCGGCCTGCATTACACGTTGGATTACAAAGAATCCAAAGCCGATTCAGGCCCGACGGTTCTGACGCCTGATCAGCCGTGTTAAGCAGTATTGAGGCAAGAAACGAGATACGAGATACGAGAGGCTAGAAACTCGACACTAGTAACTCGACACTCGACACTCCAAGACAAAATCCCTGCCAAGGCAGGGATTTTTGTTTCCGCATGTAAATAACGTTACAACAATACGTTTATTTTTCATTTAACTTTTCTTCAGCACAATGAAAGTTTGCATTGCGACACAATAAACTCAGGGTACGGAAATCTTTTTCATCACAGGCATCATGACAGATCAGCAGCCAACGCTGGTGCGTTACTTGCCTCACTCGGAGCAGAATAAAAAAACGCGTGATCACTTTGATCTCGATGATCTGCCAGGATTGTTGTTGCCAGGTCATCTGACCCGAAACCGTGATGCTCACACGGCCTCGCAGCCGAAAACAACGCTGCCATAGCTGAAGCCATTCCAGCCATAAACATTCGATAATAATAACAGCGGCAATGAAAGGGATAGCAGAGCGGAATACGGCAAGCAAAAGAAACATTGCCACACTAAGATATAACAGGCTCAGTGCGGCAATTGTAAGTTTGGAAGGGCGTAATAAAAGATCAGCGAAGTTTGCTGTTGTTGTGGGCAACAATTTTGTCCACCATTACCGCATGCGCAGGGTTTTCACTACGACCGTGGCCCATCATCCAGCTGAACAAATCAGGATCGTCACATGTCAGTAATGAGACTAAATCGTGCTGTTCCTGCTCTGACAAATCGTCAAAACACTCTTCAAAAAAAGGCATGATAAGCACATCTAGCTCAAGCATACCCCGGCGGCATGCCCATCTAAGGCGTGCTTTTTCATCGGCACTCAACATATACAACCTCAATTCTCTGTGTGATCGTTCCTAGCCGATAAGCACTCTTGCTCTATACCGCTCTAGGATTTGCAACCAATATTAACAGCCGCTTATCCCCTCGACCATGAGCAAAAACAAGCAAACAGCCAAGATGAGACATATGATCAAAAATAGTATGGCACTTCAGTCAGGTATTATTTGCGATAATCACGTAAGCAGGCTGACAAATGATAGCCAGCGATTTAACATAGTGGTCATAAAGTTATTCACCATATATTTGTAATGGACAGTCTCACGCCCTGCCGTTTCATTGCCTCGCAAGCAAGAAATCGTGATTTGAGCTGCAGTTACAATGTAAATCATGGAATGTCCTATGAGCACCTGGTCTAACGCACTGAATTTCAAAAAAATCGCATTGACAGCACAAGATAACCTACCTGAACTGGCTTTGGTTAATCTGGATGATTGGGGTCTGGTCACCTTGATTGGTGATGATAAAAAATCCTACCTGCAAGGCCAGGTAACCTGTGATGTCGTCTCTCTGCCAACCGATGCATCGACTCTGGGTGCCCATTGTGATGCCAAGGGAAAAATGCGCACAGTTTTCCGCTTGTTCAACCACAATGACGGATATGGTTTCCTGCAACGTAAAAGCGTAATGGCCAGCCAACTGCCTGAGCTGAAGAAATACGCGGTATTCTCTAAGGTTGATATCGAAGCAAGCGATAACGTATTACTTGGCTTAACGGGTGAGAAAGCACAGGCTGTCGTTGATCAGTATTTCACCGGTGAAGGTGAGGTACGTGTTATCACCGCAGGTACGGCAGTTAAAATTGACGATGATCGCTGGTTATTTGCTGTCACTGCAGAACAAGCAGAAACAGTAGTAAACACCATTGTTGAAACCTGCAATGACGTGCTGCTATCTGATAGCACGCTGTGGGATCTGTACGACATCCAATATGCTATACCCCGTATCGATGCTGCAACAGAACTTGAATTCATTCCGCAGGCAATGAACTTACAAGCCGTCGATGGCATCAGCTTCAAAAAAGGCTGCTACACCGGCCAGGAAACGGTCGCTCGCGCTAAGTACCGTGGCATCAATAAACGTGCGATGTATATCGTCAGTGGTGAAGCGGTGCAATGCCCGCAAGCGGGTGATGCATTAGAGCGAAGTATCGGTGAAAACTGGCGTAAAGGCGGCACGCTCATTGCGGGTTATCAGTATGCCGACAACCAAGCTGTCGTCCTCGTGGTACTGCCAAACGATCTGGATTCAGATACCCAATTCCGTCTTGCTGCGCAACCAGAATTCATCTGGGCGAAGCAGGATCTGCCTTACACGTTGGATGACGAGTAAGTAATGAACACTTCCGTTATTAAATACTTAGAAAAAGAAGGTGTCGACTATCGACTCCTTCCCCATTCGAAGCCAGCCAAAACCATCGAAGACGCTGCGAAAGAGCGCGGCGTCGCTCCGGAACAAATGGTGAAATCGATCCTGCTGCGCGACATGAGTGGCTTTCATGTCTTAGCCTGTGTACCAGGCCCCGCTCAGGTTGATCCAACCAAAGTACGTGCGATGTTTGGCTGTCGGCGTATGACCTGCGCCGATGCCACAGACGTCGAAAAAGTCACGGGCTTAGTGATCGGTACTGTGGCTCCTGTTGGTTTAAAACACCCCTTGCCGCTCATTTTTGATCATGCAATTAAAAAGCACCATAAGGTCAACATCAGTAGCGGCGACCGCATGGCTGGTGTCGAATTGGAAACAGAAGATTTACTGATGATATGCGACCCAATGTTCGCTGACATTTGTCGCTGACGCCGCCGGGCCTTATTCACTAACGGTTCCTTCACTAACAACTGTTTGGGGGCCGTTTTTCTGCCTGCTTGACCACAATTCACGGCAAATGATTCATTTTGTTACATTCTGGTGTGGCATATTTAATATTATTATCCCTGACCGCTTTTGAATAGTTTCTCATCAATGTAGAATAACCTCTCAATAAATGAATAAATCATATTTATTGAGAAGGACCCTCCATGCACCAGCAAACGATCAACCAACAAGCGATCTCCTGTGATCAATGTGACTACCATATCAACAACGTTCATCCGCAATCTTATGTCATGGATCAGCATGGCAATCGTATTACCGCCAACTCCCTGAGTCATACCTTCAAAAGCATCTATGGGGTTAGTGAGAGCACCATTAATGCTGTCCTCAAAGGTCAAATCAACGATGGTGCTACCGAAGCACTACAAAAAATGATTTTGAGCCTGAGTGGTAAGCTGTATACCCATAGCTGCCAGGAGTGTGCCGCCCACTTTACGTTAGATCCCTCGAAAGATAAGCATGCTTGTCCGCACTGCTGGTCACAGAGCATTGCTCAGATCAATGATGGGGACCACTGCCCTAAATGTGGCGAAGGTAAACTGAACTAACGAATTGGTACTAAGCCTTTCGCAACCATAAAGGCGCAGACGCGTCTTTATTTATTTGACGCATTAAAAATCGTCTTATTGACTTTCCCCTGACTTATCAGCAGTGTAGATACCTGTTGGCAGAAGTGGGAACCAAGTAAGATGAAAAATATCAACTGGCGTGGCGTTGACCTCAATTTGCTGGTGGCTTTTTCGGCCCTGATGGAAACCCGGAGCGTAACAAAAGCTGCCGCCAAACTCTCGATTGGTCAGTCAGCTATGAGCCATAACCTGTCGCGATTACGTCTGCTGATGAACGATCCACTGTTTGAACGTCAGGGCCATCAGATGATCGCCACTCAAAAAGCCGCTGAACTGGCTCCCACCATCGAAAATATTTTAAACCTGGTGACAACTCAGATTTTACAGCCAGATAGTTTCGAGCCTCAGCATTATTCAGGCACTTTCCGGATTGGTTTAACCGACTACGCCGAGCTACTGTTTGCGCCCGCTCTCTTTGACGCGATCACTCAGCTTGCCCCCCAGTGCCAGCTGAGTTTCTGCAATGTGGATAGAAATAACTACAACGAAAAATTTAATGAGCGGGACGTTGATGTGGTGATCGGCTCTATGACCAACTTGCCAAAAGAATTAGTGAGCCAATATCTTTATACAGAGGATCATGTCTGCCTGTTTGACAGTGAAGCGACCGGACTAACAGCACCGGTTAGTCTGGCACGTTATATCATCACACCTCATGCCTTAGTTACGCCGGATGGTAAATTAGCCAGCCAGATCGATAGTCAATTGCACGATCAGGGATTCACACGCCACATCGCGGTGGGATCGAGTAACTTCCTGACCATACGCCATCTGCTAAAAGGACGAAACTTACTCTGTGTCGTTTCACAATTAATGGCACGACTGGACCTCTTCAATGACGAACTCGTCCAGTGCCCGGCTCCGGTTGAGATCCCGGATTTTGATATCAATATGCTGTGGCAGCGTCGAAATAGCAGCCACCCGAAAATTGAGTGGCTGCGCCAAGTGGTCAGCAAGACCATTACTCAACGAGTCGCATCCTTGCGTGGAGAAAATGATGCGATGAAAAAATCTAAGGCGCTATAGTGGAATATCATACAGAGTTAGCGCTAACAAACATCGTTAACACAAATACCATTACTTGAACCCTTCTATCTTCATTAGACCTTGGATCGACGGATTTCTATTCATCATCATGCCAATTTTTGCTGGTTCTGCTTTTTTCTTACTGCCACAACCGCACCCGCAGTCCCCTTTTTCACGCTTACAGGGACGACCTTGATCTGCTGCCGTTAGCGCCACTTTTGCCACATTACCCGCGAGCACGGCTTCCACAGGGCTACGTGAAGGAACCTTGCTCACGGCAAATCCGGCATTTAATAAACGCCCCAACGAGCGCTGGCCGATATTGCCAAGCACAATCTCTTTCACGCCAAATTCACCTAATTGACGCTGGATGATTTTCTTGTGTTTGCAGCCAAGTTCTTTGCTGCCTCCATTTTCAATACGAGCAATCATCTCCCCTTGCGGATCAAAAACCATAAATGCCGCAGCCTTACCGAAATGACCGGCGACTTCAGAGCGAGGAGTAATGGCAATTGCAATAGACATATCAGTGTTCCTTTATTTCAGCCTCAGCGCATGGCTGATGAATTAATGAAGATGAAGCGGGGCATGCTGGCTTCAGCGGGACGGTTGCTTCTTTTTGAGTTGTCTCATGCAAGTGCGCAGCTTGCAAATCGATAGCCTGTCCTGTAACTAACGCCTGTGCCACTTTCTGACGGGCACGAGACACAATATTTCCCAGCGTCTGACGAGAAACACCAAGTTGCTTGGCCGCCTCTATTTGGCTAAGGCCATTCATGTCAACCAGACGCATTGCCTCCAGTTCATCCGCCGCCAGCTCAATCGACGTCAGCTGTGACATTGGCACACCGTTAGGCTTAAAACAGCTGTAAGCCGGACGGCAACCAATCCGGCGTTGAATTTTAGGTCTTGCCATCGAACCCTCGTTTTTGGCATAAGCTAATAACTTATACATTATTGGCCTATGCCAATAATCATTTATTGATCTAACACAAACTGTGGCATCAATTCTCACCATTATTCCGCCGTGAGGAAGCAAGTCAGACATTTATCCGAACACGTATTGAACAACAGGAAAATGAGATTTCAGAAGATAATGCTATTTACATGCGAGAAGAAAGCGAACAATGCACAAAAAAAAGATCGGAAAGCAGCGTGATTTTACACCTCTGGTCGCAGCGATATATGAATAAAATGGCGTAACACAATAATAAACAACCATTAATCCGGCAAAACAATTGTATTTGACATAATGCCACAAGACAGAAACATGATTATCCAACCCGACAGGCGCAGTTAATTATTCTGCAAGCAGATATTTACCACTAAATATAATCTACTCAATTGAATTTAACATTATTATTATGCTGATAAAGTCACAAAAGCGTAATGCAAATTGTTTTATAATACGTCGCGTTAGGAAAACCAGACAAGGTTGAGTTTTTTATGCGCATGTTCAAACGCTACTTGCCTAAGTTAATTGCTAAGCATGTAAGTCGTTTATTTAGTGGAAGAATTTATATTGATGGCCGAGGAGGCTATCATTTCGACAAGGGAATGTTGCTTGTGCCAGTAAAAGCCCAGCAACGGCATTACCAAACCGTCAATGAGGTTAACCAAGAGATAAAGCGTTTGAAGGAACCCTGCTGAGAGCATTAATGCCCGGCGTGAGTCTCTTTTATTAAGGATCTCTGTTTATTTAAGCCCACTGATTGTGGGCTTTTAAATGAACAGGTTATACTCATCGGGATAAATGCCCCGATAGGTATTACTCCGATTCATCCACCAGATCCTGGTAACTTTCGGCATCGAGTAAATCTTCAAATTCCCCTTCATCTTCAGCTTTTATCTGAAATAACCAGCCATCACCGTAAGGATCACTGTTTACCAGTTCAGGGGAATTCTCTAAGTCTTCATTCACCGCAATGACAACCCCGGTTAACGGCGCATAAACATCAGTTGCCGCTTTCACCGACTCGGCAACCGCGCAGTCTTCACCCGCCTCAGTGTCTGTATCCAGATCAGGTACATCAACAAATACCATATCACCCAACATTGACTGAGCATGATCGGTAATGCCGACAGTAAAAACGCCATCCCCTTCAGGACGAACCCATTCATGGGTATTGGTAAATTTCAATTCAGAGGGAACATAACTCATTGTGTAACTTCCTTATGAAAAGACTGCTTATCACTCGATAACTGATTCGGTTTAAGCAGATGATTTAAGACCAAAACGCCTCAGCCCCATGTAATTCACCATGATATGCACTGAGATAACACCTAACAAATCAGTCTGGTACAACTACAGCCTACAGTTTTTGCTGTAACTCACACGGCATCGATTTCCTGTTATTTACTGTAGGTGAAAAAAGCCATTTTGTGATCAATTTATCTTTTTTATCTGTACAACATCTCAGATCTATTCAATCACACCGGTCACTTTGCCCGACACCAGCCAAGTTATTGTGACAGGTAAAAAAAAGCCATCTCAATGGAGATGGCTTTAATATACGATTAGGTATATACGATTCAGCATTAATATTTGGCTAGTTCAGGTAACTCACCCGATAAGCCCAGAGCCCGGCGCATAAACTCATCTTTGACTCCCGGAGCTTTATCCGCAATCAACATACCCAGATCCCGCACCAACTTTTTAGCCGGGTTGCTACCGTCAAATACATCCCGGAATGTCTGCATTGCGGTGATCATTTTAGCCGCTTCCGCTTTACGCCAGCGCTCATAATGACGCAAGTTGACTTTCTTGCCGATGTCCTGCTCTTGCAGCCACAACGCTTTGAGTTCCTGAGCCAGACTTGCCGCATCCAGCAAACCAAGGTTCACGCCCTGGCCCGCTAAAGGATGAATGGTGTGCGCGGCATCACCGACAAGAGCAACACGGTCACGAACAAAATCGCGGGCATAACGCATTTTCAGTGGGAACGCCTGACGTGCTCCGTCGACTTGACATAGACCTAAACGGTGATCAAAAGCAGCAGTGAGTGACTTATTAAATTCTTCGTCACTTAACCCGCACAACTGCTCAGCCTCTTCTGGTGCTACAGACCAGACAATAGAGCATAAGTCGCTTTCAGCTAACGGCAGGAAGGCCAGCGGCCCTTGCGGACGGAAGATCTGGCGGGCTGTTTTATCATGGGTTTCATCACAACGAATATTGGCGACAATTGCACTATGACCGTAATCCCAGTGAGTCAGTGGAATATCCAGCTGGTGACGAACCCAAGAGTTAGCGCCGTCTGCACCGACCACCAGCTTGGCCGTCAGGTTTTTGCCCGATTCCATGCTTAGCCAGGCTTCGCTCTCACCGAAAGCAATATTTTTACAGCGTTCAGGCGCCAGCAGAGTCACATTGCTCAACTGCTTAATGCGATCCAGCAGAGCTAATTGAATGACCCGGTTTTCTACAATGTAACCTAAATTCGGCTGGGCTAAACGTTCGGCATCAAATTGAATGCTGGCAAAACTATCTTGCTCCCAGACCTCCATTTTGCTGTAAGGACTCAGGCGACGGGCTTCAATACCCGGCCAGGCACCGGTCCGGCGAAGAATGCGTTCGCTGGCTCGGCTTAATGCGGAAACACGTAAATCCGGTAATGGAGCAAGCTCTGGATCTGGCAACTGGCCTTCAATCACGGCAACACGCAGCTCGGTGTCTGCTAACGCAGCGGCCAGGGTTAAACCAACCATTCCCCCACCAATAATGGCAACATCAACACTCTGCATCATTATACCAATTCCATTAATTATCTAACCATTCAGAACACCACTGGGAGTCTAGTTCAAGGATAGCGATTGATAGAAGAGTGGTTCTCTTTTGATATCGCTAGACACAGAAATTGGCTTCCAGTGGTGTTCCCTTTGGGCGAGTTTAAAATACTTTTATACTACGTTAATAAATTTCAATTTAGAGCCACTAGATTTTCAATTTACCTCCTTGTCTAAAAGCATTTTAACTCTCGCTGAATTGATCAGATAATTAATGGATTTGGTATTTTATCTTTCTACCTGTCCCATCGCACGCCTTAGCAGCGGTGCTTTTAACGTATCAAAAAAGTTCATTACCATCAGGCCGATATTACGGCCAGCAACAAGAGGAAAACTGTCATTGGCAAAGAGACTCACCAGCCCTGATGTCATTGCAACGGTCGCTTCACGATCCGGCGTGCGACGCTGGCGGTAACGGCTTAACATCGCAGCACAACCTACATCTTCGCCCTGCTCGATACCCTGTACGATCTCTTCGGCCAGTGACATGACATCACGCAGTCCTAAATTAAACCCTTGTCCGGCAATCGGATGCAGCGTTTGCGCCGCATTACCCACGACGGCGACACGGTGCGAGATCAGTGACTGTGACTGGCGCAGCAATAACGGATAGGCTGCACGCTGGCCAGTTTTAACTAACTGACCTAAACGCCAGCCAAAAACCTGCTGTAACTCAGCCAGGAACCGCGCATCGTCCCAGCCCATTACCGCGGCCTGATGCTCGGGCTTAATGCACCATACCAACGAGCTCCGCCCTTCTGACATCGGTAACAGGGCAACCGGGCCATAAGGGGTGAAACGCTCAAAAGCTCGGCCCTGATGCGCTTTTGCGGTGGTTATATTGGCAATCACGGCCACTTGTTCAAAGTCATGCTCAGTGCGAGCAATGCCTAACAGTTCACAACAACTCGACATGGCACCATCAGCCGTCACCAGTAACCGGGTTTGCAGTTGCTCCCCCGACTCAAGGGCTAGATTGACTTGCTGCTGAGTGCGTGAAATGTCGGTGATCGTTGCCGGGCAATAGAGATCGGTCTGATCCTGTTCATTAAGCTGCTGATGAAACAAAGCGCCGGTATCAGCCAGTTCAACCACATAACCCAGCGCATCAACCGCCATCTCTTTCGCATCCATACGAACCATACCCGCATGGCCGCGATCAGAGACATGAATATGAGAAATCGGGGTCGCGACATTAGCCAGTTTCGGCCAGATCCCAATTTTATCCAGCAGATTGGCAGAGCCTAAAGATAACGCGATACTGCGTGCATCGTAACCCGGGTGCTGATCCAGTCTGGGGTTGACGGCTTCAACAACCGCAATACGCAACCTCTGATCACTATCACAACAATTACCACTGAGTTTATTCAGTGCAATTGCCAATGCCGCGCCAGCCATCGCGCCCCCGGCAATCACAACATCATACTGTTTCACATCCAGTCCCTTAGCGTTAATAATTAATGCTGCGTCGGTTTTTCACCCTGACCAATACCCGGGATATTCGGCTCTTCAACGGCACCTGGACGCTGACTCAGCTCAACCAGACAGGTCAACACACACTCGGGCACATAAGCGACCACATTATCGAACAGCTGAACCTGCTCTACCATGTCTTCGTCTTCATCGATACCTAATTGGGAGATCTCTTCCAGCACAGAAACGGCTTCAGTCACTTCCGGTGACAGCTTGGATTTTTCCAATCCCATCAAGCCCAGGCCTGAAATAAAATTAGTGGTCCACTCTCTCAATGCTTCGGCGCGCAGCATCAGCTCGGCCTCTTCGGCGGGCAGCAGTAAAGAAATGTTGAATTCATAATTTGCCAGCTCAGCCGCTGTCGAGGTAAACAATATTGTCGCTAATTCACCCAGCTCGGTTGAGGCTGCATCAAATACAGTCCGTACTGCCGCTTTCGCACCATCAGTCAAAGGTTCACCCTCGTTGGCGTAGTCGCTTACCGGACCGACCCAGCTTTCATCGTCTACCGCCAGGCCGCCGCAGATCATACCGCTCAGCAGGCCGTGCAGCTCTGACGGAGAAGCCGCTAAACCGTGATCTTTTAATGCTGCATCAACAGCGTCATATGCGGGTACTTTAACTTCGCTCATGGGCGTTTCACCTTAGTCTCATTGGTGCTAATCTTAATTGTATTATGCTACCACTTAGCCTCAAGTCAGGCTAATACCCTTTCTGGAAAGCTTGGGCTATGTTTGCAGTTGCAGCAGATTGCAGCAGACTGGTTAATATCTGATTAGTCAGTGACTCATCCATCTAAAGCGTGATGAGTGAGCTTGCATGTTGAAAAGGCTTTTTCTATATTATCTGTCCATTGCAAGCGGAATGCTAAGTAGACAGTGTTCTGGCACGGAGCTGATTAAAGGTTTATGAGTACTCAGGCAGTTGAAATTCAAGTTTTAGGCAGGATCTTACAGGTTAACTGTCCATTAGGTCAGGAAGATGCATTGCGAGAAGCTGCGGCAGATTTTGACCAGCGTTTGAAAGATCTGTCTGAACGCACAAACGTAACAAACACCGAGCAGCTACTGATGTTTGCCGGTTTAAATGTGTGCAACGAAATGCACACAGAGCGTAGAGAGCACAACGGCAGTGCTTCAAATTTATCCAACAGAATCAATCTGTTAGCAGAAACTTTGGATAAAGCATTGCAAAATCAACCAAAGCGTTGATAATGAATTGACCCTGGGGTGTACGTCAGCGTATTAACGTCCCCGAGCCGATAAGCAAAAAAATAGGATTAGCTGCCTATTAACTATTGAGCATGCTCAGCCCGACTGAGAAGCCTGCGGTTAATGTTGCTGATCCACCTTGAACTCGGGTTCAAGGGCCACAATGCGCAACGGCACCTTGGGGCATACCCTCTACTCTATAGTAACGAGAATCGAGATATGTGATTCTAGAAACTCGTTCGCTAGATACTCGCTTCTATAATTACCCGAACAACCTCTGTCATTGGATGACCTATGAGTGCACCTGTTCAACCATCTTCTTCTCGCCAGCACATTCGCCAACACATTCGTCTGCGTCGCCGTGCCCTCGGCCCTCAGCAACAACAGCATGCCGCGCAGGATCTGCTCGTACTATTCCAACAGGTGCCGAGTGTTATCGACGCCCACCATATTGCACTGTATTTATCCAATGACGGTGAAATCGATACCCAGCCACTCATTGACTGGCTGTGGCAGCACGGCAAAGCGGTCTACCTGCCCGTGCTGCATCCATTCAGCAAAGGCCAGCTGCTATTTCTGCACTACACACCAGATACGCGAATGACACTGAACAAGTATCAAATCCAAGAGCCGGTGTTAGATATTCGCTTGGTCAAGCCGGTGAATGAACTGGATCTGATCTGCACCCCGCTGGTCGCCTTTGATAGTACCGGTCAGCGCCTGGGTATGGGGGGCGGCTATTATGATCGTACGCTCAATCGCTGGCACCATGAAAAGCAAGGCCCGCGCCCGCTGGGGCTGGCTCATGATTGCCAGCAGGTCGAAAACCTGCCGTTCGAAGCCTGGGATGTCCCGCTACCAGAAATCATTACCCCCTCTTGCCATTTTTCCTGGTAATGATCGAATACTGACGTCTTTCCCGTCATATGCGCGCCCCGCGCAAACGTTTGGTTTTTATGTACCACAGCCATGATCGCTAACTCTATGTTATTAATAGCTTTATGATTTCTTATTATGAGAACAGAGATCTCAGTCAAAATTTGCCCTGACGTACCACACACTCTTCGTTATAATCAGCGCACTGCGGTTGGTCATCACTAGGAGAAAGGCATGACACAAGATGAAATGAAAAAAGCGGCTGGCTGGGCTGCACTGGAATACGTAACAAAAGGCAGCATTGTCGGTGTCGGGACAGGCTCAACCGTTAATCACTTCATCGATGCACTAGAAACCCGTAAAGAAGAGATCAAAGGGGCTGTTTCAAGCTCAGTCGCCTCTACTGAACGTCTGGAAGAAATCGGTATCCCTGTTTTTGATGCCAACGAAGTTGCCGGCCTCGACATTTATGTTGATGGTGCCGATGAAATCAATGGTCAATATGACATGATCAAAGGCGGCGGCGCGGCACTGACTCGCGAGAAAATCGTTGCTGCAATGGCCAAACAATTCATCTGCATTGTTGATAACACTAAACAAGTAGACGTTCTGGGTCAGTTCCCTCTGCCTGTTGAAGTGATCCCAATGGCACGTTCATTTATCGGCCGTGAGCTGGTAAAGCTTGGTGGCGATCCGGTATACCGTGAAGGTGTTGTGACGGATAACGGCAATATCATCATTGACGTGTATAACATGGCAATCACTGACGCGAAAGCGATGGAAGACAAAATCAATGCCCTGCCAGGTGTAGTGACTGTCGGCCTGTTTGCTCACCGCGGAGCGGATGTTCTGCTGGTTGGTTCGCCTGACGGTGTAAAAAAATTCGAAAAATAAGCAATCATAACCGCTGCTTATGTTATTAGATTACGAAACGGCATAATATATGCCGTTTTTTATTATCTTTTTTGTAATATTCTTACCCATACTGGTTATTATTTGATACTTTAATGAACAGCATGTAGCAATCATTTGAGTGTAAGCCTCAGGCTACTGGCGCGCAGGAAAAGGATATTACCCGCAGCCGCTATATCCCGTTAATCCTTTTCCGTTCAGCATCGCTGGTTGCCCAACCTGATTTCCTGCCACTCATGTTTTAAAGGATGAAAACCCAATGGCTAAAGTTTCACTGGATAAAGAAAAGATTAAAATTCTCTTATTGGAAGGCCTTCACCCTTCTTCTCTTGAGGTTTTACAGCACGCTGGTTACACCAATATTGAATACCATAAAGGTTCACTGGCAGGTGACGAACTGCTTGAAGCGATCAAAGACGCTCACTTTGTTGGTATCCGATCCCGTACTCAGCTAACTGAAGAAGTCTTTGAGGCTGCCAAAAAACTGATGGCTGTGGGCTGTTTCTGTATCGGTACCAATCAGGTTAATCTTGCAGAAGCCAGCAAACGGGGTATTCCGGTTTTTAACGCTCCTTTCTCAAATACCCGAAGTGTGGCCGAGTTAGTTCTGGGAGAAATCCTGCTGCTGCTTCGTGGTATTCCGGAAAAGAACGCCAAAGCCCATCGTGGCGAATGGCAGAAATCCGCCGATCACTCTTTTGAAGCACGAGGCAAACGCTTAGGTATCATTGGTTACGGCCATATCGGTACGCAGCTGGGTATTCTGGCTGAAAACCTTGGTATGCGAGTCTATTTCTACGATATTGAAAACAAGCTTTCACTGGGTAACGCCACTCAGGTTCGCTCGATGACCGAGCTGCTCAACAAGTGTGATGTGATCAGCCTGCATGTACCGGAAACCCCTGATACTCAAGATATGATGGGCGCCGATGAATTTGCTCGTATGAAACCAGGGGCGATCTTCATCAATGCTGCGCGTGGTACTGTGGTTGAAATCGATGCGTTATGTAGCGCACTGGAAAGCAAGCACCTCGCGGGCGCTGCGATTGACGTGTTCCCGGTAGAGCCTAAAACCAATAAAGACCCGTTCAAATCGCCACTGGCGCAATTTGATAATGTGATCCTGACACCGCATATCGGTGGTTCAACCCAGGAGGCGCAGGAAAATATCGGGATCGAAGTCGCTGGTAAGTTAGTGAAATATTCCGATAATGGTTCAACACTGTCAGCGGTTGGCTTCCCTGAAGTGTCACTGCCTGAGCACCGTGACTGTTCGCGTCTGCTACACATTCATGAAAACCGCCCGGGGATCCTGAATCAGATCACCACGATCTTCGCCGCAGAAGGGATCAACATTGCCGCCCAGTATCTGCAAACAGGAGCCGAGATCGGTTATGTGGTTATTGATGTGGAAACCGAGCGCTCGGAAGAAGCCCTCCGTAAGCTGAAAGCAATCGACGGCACCATTCGTGCCCGTATTCTGCATTAAGATCAAAACGACAGAATCGAGATCCTAGTTTCGAGATACGAGAAAGGAGAGCATTCGCTCTCCTTTTTGTTTTTTGGTCCTATGGTCCTATGGTCCTATGGTCCTATGGTCCTATGGTCCGGCAGACTCTTCAAGTCAGCTTTTGAAGTCAAGCTTTTGATTTTCCTAGTCACTCGAACCTCGTAACTCAAAATCTCATCTTCACAGAGCCGATCTTCTACTCCTCGAGCTTAAATGTCACTTCCACCCGATCCCGGATCGTAATTTGAGTATCTTGATAGGTTGCAGCCGTTTCTACGGCAGCGTCCATCGCCATTGCCCTCATCATTATCGGGCGCGGGCTAGAGGCGTGATACGTGATCTTCCACACCCCATCAATACTCTCACCAAACCCCTTCGCAAGTGATTCAGCTTTTTCCTGGGCATCTTTAATCGCAGCCTGACGCGCTTGCTCGATAAACTCCGCTTCATTGCTGACTTTCAGCTCAATATGATTAATCTTGTTGATCCCATCACCCAAAGCGCCATCTAAGTATTCGTTAAGTTTATCAAGCTCTTTAATAGTAACCGTGATATGACGACTGGCACGGTAGCCCGTTAGCTCTGGCTTTTTATCCTTTGGATAATGGTATTGAGGGTGCAGCGTAATATTCGCGCTCTTAATATCTGTACGGTCCACACCTTGCTTCTTCAGGCGCTCGTTAAATGCGGTTACGGCTTTATCCACCGCCAGCTTGGCTTCTTTTGCCGTCTGACGGGTTTCGACAACTTCAACCGAGAACACCGCCATATCAGGCTGAACCATGACTTCGCCCATACCTGTGGTTTCCAGGTGCGGGAAAGCGACGTCTGCCGCCATGGCTCCCGCAGAGATCAATGAACTGGCGCCTACTAATACCACCGCTAGTAAATGTTTCTTCATATGGCTTTCCTACTCTCTTTTTATTGAAGGCATTATTGATGACGTATTTTTTGATAATGCGTATCGTGTATGGGTTCGACAACAGAATTCACAAAATTATCCCATCCTTACTATTTTTTTGAATGCTGTTTTATTTATCAATAAATATTGACTGCCGAGCACATTCATTACTGTGGTAACACCTTCTGTGCGTGGCTTACCAGCATCTCTGACAATACTGTTAACACCCCGCTTTCTAATGCCCAGTGATGCCAATACATTCTGCGGGTCAGAAAAATCTCCGGTGTCACATTGATGAGCTCTCCGCTGGCCAGCTCATCTTGGATCTGTACTCTCGGGATCAGACAATAAGCAATCCCCTCCATGGCAATCCGGACAAAGGCCTCGGACGATCTGACGGTATGCTTCATCACACTGCCTAACGGTAAATTAAAGTGCTGCTGGACAAAGAGTTCGTGCATATCATCATGATGATCGAAGGCAACGCCCGGTGCTGCCAGTAAACTGTCACGTGTTACGCCATTGGCAAAATATTTATCCGCAAAATCAGGACTGGCCACACAGAGAAAATCGACCCGGCCAAGATAATCGGCGACACACCCAGGCATAGGAGTCGCTTCCATGCTAATGGCACCCACTACTTCACCGCCACGCAGTTTGTCTAACGTACGGGCCTCGTCCTCCACCAGCAAGTTAAGCTCAATTCGGCGTGACTTTAACAGCGGACTCAATGCCGGTAGTAACCAGGTTGCCAGACTATCCGCATTAGTTGCCAATGAGACCGATAGTGGCTGACTGGTATCATCCGGGTTAATTTCCGGTAGCAGCTCCTGCTCCAGTAAACGTACCCGACGGTAGAGGCCTAACATTTTCTGGCCGGCCGGTGTCGGTCTTGGCGGTTGCTCCCGTACCAGCATTGGTTGCGCCATCAGCTTTTCCAGCTGTTTGATCCGCTGCGAAACAGCCGATTGCGTAATACACAAATGATCTGCTGCACGCTCAAAACCACACTGCGAAATCACCGCATCCAATGCTTCTACCCAGCGGTAATCCAACCCTCGCATACTTGCTCCCGTTACGGTTAACAACGATCATTAGAGAAACTAATAATGTATTAATTTTATTAGTTGTACTTAATCCTACACTCGGGAGTAAGCTTGCGCCATTAATTAACACCATAGATTTCAAAACGATAAAGGAAAGCTGTAACAATGAGTATTTGGGCACTATTACAAGGGTTTGGCTTAGGTGCCAGCATGATTATTCCAATAGGCGCGCAGAATGCCTATGTATTAAATCAAGGTATTAAACGGAATCATCATCTGACCACCGCGACCATCTGTAGTATCCTCGATACCCTGTTTATCAGCCTGGGTATTTTTGGTGGCGGTGCCTTGCTGTCGAGTAATGAGACCCTGCTGATCAGCGTTACCGTCGGCGGTGTACTGTTTCTGCTTTTCTATGGCTCACTGTCACTGAGCAGTGCACTGCGTCCCGCCCAGGAACAAGAGCAGCGTAAGCAGGTACTCGCCCGTGGTCGTCGTACCGTGATCCTTGGTGCCCTGGCTGTCACCGTGCTTAACCCTCACATGTATTTAGATACCGTGGTCATTCTGGGCTCCATTGGCGGCCAGTTTGAAGGTAATGACCGGATCGCTTTTGCCATCGGTACCATTATGGCTTCCTTTGTCTGGTTCTATACCTTGTCTATCGGGGCGGCAAAATTAGGTCCGACCTTGTCAAAACCAAAGGTGAAGCGCGGTATTGATCTCGCCGTTGCCGCTATGATGTTCTTCATCGCCGCCCACTTAGCCAAAGGACTTTGGACACAATATGTTGCCTGATCAATTAGAAGCTATTTATCTCAAAAATCTTGCCCTGTTCAGCGAAGCCGGTGTCGGCTATCAACAATGGCAGCATGACCCCATACTGGATTTCGAGACCGATCAACGCATCAGTACCGAACTCGGTATAACTGCAGCACCAACCAAAAGTTTATTCATGAAACTCAAAGGCGGCGGTCATTGCTTGTTATTGACCCATCGCGACAGTCGACTCGACAGCAAGTTGGTGAAATCGTTGGTGGGTAAACGCGTATCGATTTGCAGCAATGATGAAATGGTGGCAGCCATCGGTTGTGAGCCTGGTGCGGTCTGTCCATTCGGTCTCCCAGAGCACATCACTTTGCTGATCGACCCTGTGCTCTATTCGTTTGACGAATTGATGTACACCCCCGGCAAACCAACCATGACATTCGCCTTTGCCAGCGACAAACTGGATGCGCTGTTGGCGTTACTGCCAAACCCGCAGATTCAGCTACCGTCAGCACCGGAACAGCAAGTGCACATCGCCTAGCTATCGCAACACACGCCGCTTACATTCCTAATTTATCCATAAAAAATGGAGCCCCCTGAGGCTCCATTTTCTATTTTCATCAAAGATGACTGACAGGCAGGAATTAGCCTTCCAGCTTATTCAAATGCACATCCATTTGAGGATATGGAATACCGATATTTTCTTTATCAAGCTCTTCTTTGATCGCTTGTAGCAAATCGAAGTATACACCCCAGTAATCAGAGGTTTTAACCCATGGGCGAACCACAAAGTTAACAGAGGAATCCGCCAGTGCCACGACACCAACTGTTGGTGCAGGATCTTTTAATACCCGAGACTCTGCTTCAACAACACGTGCTAGTACTTCTTTGGTTTTCTTCAAATCAGCGTTATAAGAAACACCTATCACGAAATCAATACGGCGAGTTTCATGACGAGAGTAGTTAGTAATTGCACTACCAATTACTGCACCATTGGGTACAACTACCATTTTATTATCAGGTGTACACAATACCGTTGAGAAAATTTGAATGGATTCAACAGAACCTGCAACACCACCAATTTCAACGTAATCACCGGATTTGAACGGACGGAAGCTGACAATCAGTACACCCGCGGCAAAGTTAGACAGTGAGCCTTGCAGCGCTAAACCAATCGCTAAACCCGCGGCACCGATAACCGCAACCACAGATGCCGTTTGAACACCTAAACGACCAAGCGCTGCGATTAAAACAATTACAAACAGCAGATAGCGCACGAGCGAATGCAGAAATTCAACAACCGCCTCATCCATGCTCTTTTTACGCAGCACTTTCGCCACGCCATTCGCAATCCCTTTTACAATAAGATTACCAATAAATAGGATCAGAATCGCCGAAATAAGGTTAACACCATACTGGATCAGCAGCTCCTGATTATCTGCCACCCAGTTGCCGGCACTAAGGACGCCATTCGTTAACTCATTATCGGTAATAGTATCAACAACCTTGTCTGTAACGCTCTCACTCATTATTTGTCTCTCTTTATTTATTCCGAAAGAATTACCACTCCCCGATAGCCTCGATATACCCGCAAGGGTTATAAGGCTACTGATAGGAATAGGTTTTTGTTTGCCTGCTAATATATACCAATTTATTTGGCCGGATAATAAAAAAGCCCGCAATGCGGGCTTTTAAATAATCTCAATGTTCCACGCCTAAGCGTAGGTTACATCTGTCTGTAATAAATTACAGTACGTCGATTGCGTTAAGGTCTGAGAATGCTTTCTCAAGACGAGTAACCATAGACGCTTGACCAGCACGTAGCCATACGCGTGGATCGTAGTACTTCTTGTTTGGCGCAGCTTCGCCAGTTGGGTTACCGATTTGACCTTGTAGGAAATCACGGTTTGCAGCTTCGTATTGACGAATACCATCCCATGAAGCCCACTGAGTATCAGTATCGATGTTCATTTTGATAACACCGTAGCCGATTGACTCTTGGATTTCTGCTTCAGAAGAACCAGAACCACCGTGGAATACGAAGTTCAGAGCGTCAGATGCAATACCGAACTTCTCTGCACAGTATGCTTGAGAATCACGTAGGATAGTTGGAGTAAGAACAACGTTACCCGCCTGGTATACACCGTGTACGTTACCGAAAGATGCTGCGATAGTGAAACGTGGGCTAATAGCGTTTAGTTTCTCGTATGCATAAGCTACATCTTCAGGTGAAGTGTAAAGCTCAGAAGCGTCCATATCAGAGTTATCAACGCCGTCTTCTTCGCCACCAGTACAACCCAGTTCGATTTCTAGCGTCATACCCATCTTAGCCATACGCTCTAGGTACTGACCACAGATTTCGATATTTTCTTCTAGTGTTTCTTCAGAAAGATCGATCATGTGAGAAGAGAATAAAGGCTTGCCAGTTTGCGCGAAGAACTCTTCGCCCGCGTCTAGTAGACCGTCGATCCAAGGAAGTAGTTTCTTAGCAGCATGGTCTGTGTGAAGAATTACAGGGATACCGTAAGATTCAGCAATAGCGTGAACGTACTTAGCACCAGCTACCGCGCCAGCGATTTGTGCGCCCTGACCTTCTAGTTTCAGACCTTTACCAGCGAAGAAACCAGCACCGCCGTTAGAGAACTGAACAACTACAGGAGCTTTAACTTTAGCTGCAGCTTCTAGAACACCGTTGATAGTGTCAGTGTTAACAACGTTAACAGCTGGAAGAGCAAATTTGTTTTCTTTTGCTACTGCAAATACTTTCTGAACGTCATCGCCAGAAATTACGCCAGGTTTTACAAAATCGAAGATCTTAGACATAACAATAGTCCTATTAACTTACGTAGTCGGTGTTAAATATTAAACGAAACTTTGCAAACGTTTGCTTCTGGTCAAGCATTCTATAAAAACTTGATTCGATTCACAAACATTAAAAGAAGGGAGCATTCGCTCCCTTCCTATTTAATTATGCTTTTGCGCGCTCTTCTAGCATCGCAACGGCTGGTAATACTTTGCCTTCAACGAACTCAAGGAACGCACCGCCGCCAGTAGAGATGTAAGAAACGTCAGCCTTGATACCGAACTTGTCGATAGCCGCTAATGTGTCACCGCCGCCTGCAACAGAGAAACCTTCAGAATCTGCAATTGCTTTAGAAATACCAGCAGTACCTGCTTCAAAGTTTTTGAATTCAAATACGCCAACTGGGCCATTCCAAAGAATTGTCTTTGCATTGCTGATGATTTCAGCAAGAACTGCAGTTGATTCTGGACCTAGATCGAAGATCATGTCGTCGTCTTGAACTTCAGAAACATGCTTGATTTCAGCTTCTGCGTTCTCATCAAATGCTTTTGCACATGCAACGTCAGTCGCAACAGGGATTGCACAGTCTTTCATTAGTTTCTTAGCTGTTTCAACTAAATCTGCTTCGTACAGTGATTTACCAACATTGTGGCCTTCAGCTGCGATGAACGTGTTCGCGATACCGCCACCAACAACAAGTTGGTCAGCGATTGTAGATAGCGACTCTAGAACAGTTAGCTTAGTTGATACTTTAGAACCACCAACGATTGCAACAAGTGGACGAGCAGGATTGTCCATTGCTTTGCCCAGTGCTTCAAGTTCAGCAGCTAGTAGAGGACCTGCACATGCGATAGGTGCGTTCATGCCAACACCGTGAGTAGATGCTTGTGCACGGTGAGCCGTACCGAATGCATCCATTACGAAGATGTCACATAATGCTGCGTACTTCTTAGAAAGTGCTTCTTCGTTCTTCTTTTCGCCTTTGTTAAAACGAACGTTTTCAAGAACAACTAGCTCACCAGCGTTTAGTTCAAGACCATCTAGGTAATCTTTCGCTAGTTTAACGTCACAATCTAGTGCGTCATTTAAGTAGTTAACTACTGGAGCTAGAGAGAACTCTTCGTTGTACTCACCTTCAGTTGGACGACCAAGGTGTGAAGTAACCATTACTTTAGCGCCAGCTTCTAGGCAGCGCTTGATAGTTGGAAGAGACGCTAGAATACGAGCGTCAGATGTTACTTTACCGTCTTTAACTGGTACGTTTAGATCGGCACGAATAAATACGCGCTTACCAGCAAGTTCCAGATCAGTCATCTTGATTACAGACATGGTTTGTCCTCTCAACAGTGTTAAAAATAAAATTTAAAGTTCTTTACCAGCCCGGCGTCACTGCCAGACCCAAATAATTCTTTACTGCTGTTATGCTTCGCTATACTGCATCGTGGCATCACTATGTTGCACGATGTCACAAGCCTGCATGGCCAACGCGGTATCTAACATACGGTTGGCAAATCCCCATTCGTTATCACACCACACCAGCAACTTTATTAAGTGCTTATTACTAACTCGCGTTTGGGTGCCGTCGACTATCGCGCTATGGGGATCGTGATTAAAGTCGATGGAAACCAGCGGTGCTTCGGTGTAATCCATAATACCATCTAATGTACAACGAGACGCCTCAGACAGTGATTGATTTACGTCATTAACTTTCACATTTGTTTTAACTGTGACACTTAAATCCATTGCTGTGACGTTAATTGTAGGTACGCGCACAGAAATCGCTTCAAATTTGTCAGAAAGTTTCGGGAATACACGGCCAATTCCAAGATGCAGTTTAGTATCAACAGGAATGATTGACTGGCTGGCTGCCCGGGTACGACGTAAATCAGAATGGTAAGCGTCGATAACCTGTTGGTCATTCATCGCTGAGTGGATGGTGGTGATTGTGCCTGATTCGATACCGAAGGTTTCATCAAGCACTTTAATTACCGGGACAATACAGTTGGTGGTACAGGAACCATTAGAAACAATGCGGTGCTCAGGCTTGAGCGTCTCATGGTTCACACCATAGATAATCGTATTGTCGATATCAGTGGCAGCAGGATGAGAAAATAATACTTTCTTCGCCCCCGCCTTAATATGGGCAAGGCCATCGTCACGAGAGCCATACACACCGGTACAGTCGAGAACGATATCGACATCTAAATCATGCCAGGGCAAAAGGGTTATATCACTTTGATGCAAGATGCGAATGCGGTCTTGCTCGCCATTATCATGAGCAATAAAGAGATGCTCCTGATCGTGGGAAACAGGCTTAAAGAATCGGCCATGGCTGGTGTCATACTGCAACAAGTGAGCCATAGCTTCAGGCTCAGCCAGTTCATTGACTGCCACGACTTTAATTTTTTGATATTTGTCGCTCTCGTACAGCGCGCGAAGCACACTGCGACCAATGCGACCGAATCCATTAATTGCGACTTTCAGTGTCATATCCATGCTACCAAAATACTAAGCGGCGATAGTGTATACCAAGCTCAGCCCAGAATCACCCTAATTGTGACAGCTATCACGACTCGACATTTAAAACCAATAAACCCAAGTAATTAAAGATAAATATACCCAAACCACCTCAAGATGCGAGATTCAGAGCTTCCTCTGGGAACTCAATTCGAACGAAATATGTGTAGGAATGGCGATCCCTTTCAAACACATTTTGTGAAGAAGTGATTTTCCAGAGGAGCTCCCAAAGGGCGAGTTTCATCGACATTTATTCTGTGTTAGCCATTTTCTAAATAAAATCACTATTCAATCAAATGGCTGCCTTGACTAAAAGCCAATGAATTCTCGCTGAACTCTGCATCTTGAGGTGGTTTGGGTATACACCATAAAAAAACGATAAAAACAGACGGAACAATTATTTTCATCCGACTGAAAGTAACAAAAAAGGCTTCCAGAGGAAGCCTTTTTTCAATCATCGAAATAAATTGCTTACGCGAGCAACTCTTTCGCTATGTCGACGACGTTTTCAACCGTGAAGCCAAACATCTTAAACAGCTCGCCAGCAGGCGCTGACTCACCAAATGTTGTCATACCGATGATACGGCCATCGAAACCAACGTACTTGTACCAGAAGTCGGCAATACCGGCTTCAACAGCAATACGTGCAGTCACATCAGAAGGCAGTACCGATTCACGGTAAGCTGCATCTTGCTTGTCGAATGCGTCTGTTGCCGGCATAGAAACAACGCGAACCTTTCGGCCTTCAGCTGTTAGCTGTGCGTATGCCTCTGTTACAAGCTCAACCTCAGAACCGGTCGCAATCAGAATAAGCTCTGGCTTGCCTTCGCAATCTTTCAGGATGTAACCACCCTTCGCGATGTCAGCAACCTGTGCTTCAGTTCGCTCTTGCTGTGCCAGGTTCTGGCGCGAGAAGATCAGCGCTGTCGGGCCATCTTTACGCTCGATTGCCAGTTTCCAAGCAACGGCAGATTCAACCTGATCACATGGACGCCATGTGCTCATGTTTGGTGTCAGGCGCAGTGAAGCAATTTGCTCTACCGGCTGGTGGGTAGGACCATCTTCACCCAGACCGATTGAGTCGTGAGTATAAACCTGGATGTTCTGCACTTTCATCAGAGCAGCCATGCGCATTGCGTTACGTGCGTATTCCATGAACATCAGGAATGTCGCGCCGTAAGGAACGAAACCGCCGTGAAGGGCAAGACCGTTCATGATTGCCGTCATACCGAATTCACGAACACCGTAGTGGATATAGTTACCCGAGAAGTCTTCAGCCGTTAGCGACTTAGAGCCAGACCACATGGTCAGGTTAGACGGAGCAAGGTCAGCAGAGCCGCCCATGAACTCAGGTAGCATTGCGCCAAACGCTTCTAGCGCATTTTGAGACGCTTTACGTGATGCGATGTTCGCCGGGTTAGCTTGAAGATCAGCAATGATTGCATTGGCTTTTTCTTCCCACTGTGCAGGCAGATCACCGTTTACGCGGCGCTTGTATTCAGCAGCAAGCTCAGGGTAAGCAGCGGCGTATGCGGCAAACTTCTCGTCCCATGCTGATTCCTTCGCGGCACCCGCCTCTTTCGCATCCCACTGGGCTGCGATATCTGCAGGGATTTCGAAAGGACCGTGGTTCCAGCCCAGGAATTCACGTGCTGCTGCAATTTCTTCAGCACCTAGTGGTGCACCGTGGCAGTCGTGAGAACCCGCTTTGTTAGGCGAACCAAAACCGATGATGGTCTTAGTACAAATCAGCGTTGGTTTGCCTGTTTCTGCCTTCGCTGCTTCAATTGCAGCATTGATTGCGTCAGCATCGTGGCCATCAACAGCAGGAATAACATGCCAGCCATAAGCTTCGAAACGCTTCGGCGTATCGTCAGAGAACCAGCCTTCGACTTCACCGTCGATAGAAATACCGTTGTCATCCCAGAAAGCAACTAGCTTGCCCAGACCTAAAGTACCAGCCAGTGAACAGGCTTCGTGAGAGATACCTTCCATCAGACAGCCATCGCCCATGAACACGTAAGTGTTGTGGTCAACGATGTCATGGCCGTCACGGTTGAACTGTGCAGCAAGGGCTTTTTCCGCCATCGCCATACCTACACCGTTGGTAATACCCTGTCCGAGTGGACCTGTTGTCGTTTCGATACCTGGCGCGTAACCGTATTCAGGGTGACCCGGTGTTTTAGAGTGCAGCTGACGGAAGTTCTTCAGATCATCGATAGACAGGTCATAACCTGTAAGGTGAAGCAGAGAATAAATAAGCATTGAACCGTGACCGTTTGACAAAATAAAACGGTCGCGATCAGCCCACTGCGTGTTTTGTGGGTTGTGGTTCATGTGGCTGCGCCACAGTACTTCAGCGATATCTGCCATACCCATAGGTGCACCAGGGTGGCCAGAGTTAGCTTTTTGAACACCGTCCATGCTCAGGGCACGGATTGCATTTGCCAGCTCTTTACGAGAATTAGCGTTACGTGAAGACATGTCTGCTCCAGAAATTTGTAGACTGTATATGGTGGCTATCTGCTCGCATCGGCGTAACAAATTAACCATGATTCGGCGGGCGGGTATTGTCGCAAAGTCTACCCCCCGACTGCAAACGATTTCCTGAAGAAAATAAGACCAATTTCAATAAGCTGGCAGAACGGCAGGCTTAACTAACTGTAATCAAAGCAACCACAAGTAAACGATTGCTTTATGATTCGGTCATTTCCCTACAATTCACAATGTTGATTTTATTCCCGTTGTGGGTATTATAGACGTCTAGACGGAGGTAGCTCTATACATTCAAACGTATATCCGTATGCATCAAGGTTATGTATTCCCTTGATTCAGGGCTCCCCATTATCAACCCATAATCATATAAAGCGAGAGTACGCATGTCGAAGCACCTGTTTACTTCTGAGTCTGTATCAGAAGGCCATCCAGATAAAATTGCCGATCAAATTTCTGATGCAGTCCTGGATGCGATCCTGGAACAAGACCCAAAAGCACGTGTTGCGTGTGAAACTTACGTAAAGACCGGCATGGTTATGGTAGGTGGTGAAATCACTACCTCTGCTTGGGTTGATATTGAAGAAATTACCCGTGAGACTGTACGTGAAATCGGTTATGTTCATTCCGATATGGGCTTTGATGCCAACTCTTGTGCGGTACTAAGCGCAATTGGTAAGCAGTCTCCAGACATCAACCAAGGTGTTGACCGTGAAGACCCGCGCGAACTAGGCGCCGGTGATCAGGGCATCATGTTCGGTTATGCAACCAATGAAACCGAAATCCTAATGCCGGCACCGATCACTTATGCTCACCGTCTGGTTGAACGTCAGGCAAAAATTCGTAAAAACGGCACCCTGCCTTGGCTGCGCCCTGATGCAAAAAGCCAGGTAACGTTCGCTTACGATCAAGGCAAAATCGTCGGTATTGATGCCGTCGTTCTTTCAACTCAGCACTGTGACAGCATCGAGCTACCAGTACTGCAGGAAGCGGTGATGGAAGAAATCATCAAGCCGGTACTTCCTGCTGAGTGGCTGAACAAAGACACCAAATACTTCATCAACCCAACCGGCCGTTTCGTAATCGGTGGCCCAATGGGTGACTGTGGCCTGACTGGCCGTAAGATCATCGTTGATACCTACGGCGGTGCAGCTCGTCACGGTGGCGGTGCATTCTCAGGTAAAGATCCATCAAAAGTTGACCGCTCTGCTGCTTACGCTGCACGTTATGTTGCGAAAAACATCGTAGCCGCGGGTCTGGCTGGCCGTTGTGAAATCCAGCTTTCATACGCTATCGGCGTCGCGGATCCAACGTCTATCATGGTAGAAACGTTCGGTACCGAGAATGTACCTCATGACGTTATCGTTGAAGCAATTCGTCAAAATTTCGACCTGCGCCCATACGGCCTGATCGAAATGCTTGATCTGCTTCAGCCTATCTACCAGAAGACTGCTGCTTACGGCCACTTCGGTCGYGAAGAATTCCCTTGGGAAGCAACTGACAAAGCAGAAATGCTACGCGACTTCGCTAACATCAAGTAAGCGACAACGCACTGATTATAAAAAAGGAAGCTTCGGCTTCCTTTTTTGTTTTCTAAGAAACTAGAAACTAGAAACTAGAAACTAGAAACTAGAAACTAGAAACTAGAGTATGATGTCAGACTTCGTTACAGCATCAAGCATATTCCGATGGATCCACTTCACACCCAAGTCATTGAAAAAACCCAAAACTGCATCGCACTAGCCGAAGTAAAACTGGGAAAGAGCTTCCCGTTACCCACAATCAAGTTCAACCAACGTGGTAAAATTGCCGGCAGTGCACGATTACAAGGGTGGGAAGTACGCTTCAATCCGGTACTGCTCGCAGAAAATACAGAGGCCTTTCTCACCGAAGTGGTCCCCCATGAAGTCGCACATCTGCTGGCTTTCAAGTTATTTGGCCGGGTCCGCCCTCATGGCGCTGAATGGCAGACCATGATGACGCAAGTTTTTGGCATTCCAGCCCGCACAACACATAGTTTCGATATTCAATCTGTCCGGGGGCAGACTTTCCCTTACTCCTGTGCCTGTTGTGAGCATCAGCTTACCGTCCGTCGCCATAATAAAGTGCTTCGCCAGCAAGCCGTCTATCACTGCACACAATGCCGCCAGCCACTCACGCCACAACAATAAAGACTGAACCTTTATTGAATACCTCTCTCTGCTGCGCACGAAATGTAATTGATAACAATATAAGTGTGAAGTGCTTCTAAATTAGAGAAATATTGATAAGCTTGCCAAACTGATCTTCAGCGCAGGATAATCAATGAAAACCTCGTTTAAAAAGTGGCTGGCACTAATATTAGTGCTTGCCGCTACTGCTATATCCACAAGTTCGATAGCAGCACCGCCAACTTCATTCTCTAAAGCAAAAAAAATCGCAGTGAAGATCTATCAGGATCACCCCACCAGCTTTTACTGTGGTTGCGATATAAAATGGCAGGGGAAAAAAGGCGTGCCAGATTTGGCCAGCTGTGGTTACCAAGTACGTAAACAGAAAAAACGTGCCAGCCGTATCGAGTGGGAGCATGTTGTCCCGGCCTGGCAATTTGGCCACCAGCTCCAGTGCTGGCAAGACGGAGGCCGTAAGAATTGTAAAAAAAATAAGCAGTTCAAACGTATGGAAGCAGATCTTCATAACCTGAGACCTGCGATTGGAGAGGTCAACGGCGATCGCTCTAATTATAAGTTTCTGCCGTGGAATGGTAATAGCGGCGCTTTCTACGGCCAGTGCGAGATGAAAATCGACTTCAAAAATCGTCGTGCAGATCCACCGGCCAAAGCACGTGGCGCGATAGCCCGAACCTATCTGTACATGAACCAGGAATACAAATTTTCGCTCTCCAGACAGCAACGTCAATTAATGGAGGCCTGGAACCGTCAATATCCTGTAAGTAGCTGGGAATGCGAGCGTGATCGCCGCATTGCGAAAGTTCAGGACAGCCATAACCCGTTTGTCTACCAAGACTGCCAGAAAAACGGTTTGTAATCATAACAACCAACCCTACCCCACATTATCAAGAGAGCCCTCTTCGGGGCTCAGTTCACTATAAAGAAAGCACACGCTAATTTTCAATTCACCTTGTAATTTGCCTCCGCTGTATCCATGTTAAGATGCAATAAGCGAATTATTTAGACAGTAGACAGGTTATCGATCTCACCATGAGAATCCCACGTATTTACCATCCTGAGTCGCTACCGGCTCAGGGCAAAGTTATGCTTAGTGATGATGCTGCCAACCATGTTGGCCGTGTTATGCGTATGCAAGCCGGTCAGGAAATCGAAATGTTTGACGGCAGTGATGCTGAGTTTCCGGCAGTTATCACCAATACCAGCAAGAAAAGCGTTGAAGTTGAGATCCAGTGCCGACGCGAAAACAGTGTGGAATCTCCACTGGATATTCACCTCGGTCAAGTGATCTCTCGTGGTGAAAAAATGGAATTTACCATCCAGAAATCGGTTGAACTGGGTGTAAACACCATTACACCGCTTATTTCTGAACGCTGTGGCGTCAAACTGAATACTGAACGTTTTGAGAAGAAACTGGCGCAGTGGCAAAGAATTGCAATCAGTGCCTGTGAGCAGTGCGGCCGTAATACCGTGCCGGTGATCCGTCCGGTTATGAAGCTGGAAGAGTGGTGTGCCGAAGATTACGACGGTCTGAAACTGAACCTGCACCCTCGGGCCAACTACTCTATCAATACCTTACCTGCTCCGGTCACTAAGGTTCGCCTGCTGATTGGCCCTGAAGGCGGCCTGTCCGCCGAAGAAATCGGTATGACAGAGCAATATAAATTTGATGAAATCCTGCTTGGTCCACGCGTATTGCGTACCGAAACCACAGCGATGACCGCAATCACAGCCCTGCAAGTCCGCTTTGGCGATTTGGGCTAACGATCTGCCTAATAATACTAGGAGAAAGAAATGATCAAACTGGGTATCGTGATGGACCCAATCGAGTCTATCAATATCAAAAAAGATTCCAGCTTTGCCATGATGATGGAAGCTCAGCGTCGCGGTTGGGAAATCCACTACATGGAAATGAACGACCTGTCTTTAGAGCAAGGTAAAGCTGTCGCTCGTACCCGTGTCGTTAGCCTGAAAGAAGATCCTAACGGCTGGTTTGAATTCACCAGCGAGCAGGAAATCGACCTGTCTGATCTCGATGTAGTACTGATGCGTAAAGATCCGCCGTTTGATACTGAATATATTTACGCAACCTACATCCTTGAGCGTGCTGAAAACGAAGGGGCACTGATCGTCAATGAACCTCGCAGCCTGCGTGACTGCAACGAAAAACTGTTTACGGCCTGGTTCCCGGATCTCACCCCAACCACTCTCGTGACCCGTCGTACTGACAAAATTAAAGCCTTCCATCAAGAGCATGGCGATATCATTTTAAAACCACTCGACGGCATGGGCGGTGCGTCAATTTTCCGTGTAATGCATGGCGATCCCAATGTATCGGTGATCATTGAAACGCTGACCAAGCATGGTCAAAACTATTGCATGGCACAAACCTTTGTGCCGGATATCAGCAATGGTGATAAGCGTATTCTGGTTGTTGACGGCGAGCCGATGCCATATTGCCTGGCACGTATTCCGGCAAAAGGTGAAACCCGAGGAAACCTGGCTGCCGGTGGCCGCGGTGAAGCGCGTCCGATCAGCGAAACCGACCGTAAGATCGCAGAAACTGTTGCCCCTGTTCTGAAAGAAAAAGGACTGATTTTTGTCGGTCTGGATGTGATTGGCGATAAGCTGACTGAAATCAACGTCACCAGCCCAACCTGTATTCGTGAAATCGAGGCGGCTTTCGATATCTCAATTACCGGTAAGCTAATGGATGCCATTGAGCGTCGTGTTGCTGCGCGAGCTTAATCACTCGCGAGTAAGCTAACGCAACGCGATAGTGAATCACTATCAGAAAGCGCTGACTTCACCAGAAGGCGGCGCTTTTTTAAGCCTAGTCTAATCAGCAATGTGGCTACGTTGTACCAATTCCCCCAAATACTCTGCATACTGTAGTTATGAGAACATGTTGTCGGTGTTAGCTATGAATTTAACCAATCATTTTCTGGTCGCCATGCCAGGCATGCAAGACCCTCACTTCAAACGTGGTGTGATATATGTTTGCGAGCATAATGAAGAAGGCGCTATGGGCCTTGTCATCAACCTGCCTATCGAAATTTCTGTCGGCAGCATGCTTGATCAAATTGAAGTAGAGCGCCTGCTTCCCGTCAATAATCCCGATAGCTTAGAGCAGCAGGTACTTAACGGTGGTCCGGTCGCGGAAGATCGTGGATTTGTGCTGCATAAGGGTAAAGGCAACTTCGATTCCAGTATCAATATCAACGAAGAGTTATCCGTAACGACTTCACAAGATATTCTGCCACTGCTGGGAACCAGTGAAGCACCTGAAAAATTTCTGGTCGCTCTCGGTTATGCCGGATGGTCAGCCGGTCAGCTTGAGCAAGAACTCGTTGATAATAGCTGGCTAACCATGGAAGCTGACAGTGACATTATTTTTGAAACCCCAATCAATAAGCGCTGGGATAAAGCCGTCGCCAAATTAGGGATTAATTCAGCCAACCTTTCGATAGAAAAAGGACACGCATGAGCACCACACGCAGTGTATTAGCATTTGATTACGGCACCAAAAGTATTGGTGTTGCCATTGGCCAGGAATTAACTGGCACAGCAAGCCCTTTAGCCGCCTTAAAAGCCAAAGATGGTATTCCCAGCTGGGAAGCGATAGAAAAACTGCTTAAAGAGTGGCAACCGGATTTAGTGGTCGTCGGCCTGCCACTGGATTTAAGAGGGGGAGAGATGGAAACCATTACCCCGCGCGCAAAGAAATTTGCCAACCGGCTGCACGGTCGCTTTGGTTGTGTGGTTGAACTGCATGACGAACGCCTGAGCACCGTTGAAGCTAAAGCTGATCTGTTTGATCGTGGCGGTTACCGTTCGTTGAGCAAAGGGAATATCGATTCACAATCCGCTGTCGTGATCCTGGAAAGCTGGTTCGAGCGCCAGTACGGTTAATCGAGTATTGAGTACGTACAGCTTTTTATCTAACATCCAGCTCCAAGCTGCCCTCTCGAAACACACCTTAAGATCTTAACTCAAGGATCCCCTGTTCATCGGGTCTGATCAGCTTGTACAGCTTTTGGACTACTATAACTCAAAAGCTGTATTTGCTGTACAGTACGATCTTACGATCCTTTATTGTTCTGTAATATCAAGGCCTCAACGATCATGTGCAGCACTTAAAGCTTTGGGATCACAGGAAGTCTAAAGCTGATCATCCCAGCTCAACCGTCACCCCGTCTAAGGTGCTGCCACTCATCTGTTCCGGGTTACCGACCTTGATCATCAACCGCAGATCATTGGCCGAATCCGCATGGTGCAATGCTTCCTGCTCGCTGATCTTGCCATCATTGAACAACTCATACAGAGATTGATCAAACGTCATCATGCCGGACTCGCCCGACTTGGTCATA
The DNA here is from genome assembly GCF_050337085.1 of Photobacterium sagamiensis. Lineage (NCBI taxonomy): Bacteria > Pseudomonadati > Pseudomonadota > Gammaproteobacteria > Vibrionales > Vibrionaceae > Photobacterium > Photobacterium sagamiensis. The sequence goes on from NZ_JAKJSP010000044.1 coordinate 42,612, forward strand.
ACACCTTTAATCTCATGTAACTCACCACGGCGGATCAAATCGGCTACCCGCGGGGTATTGATCAACAGCTCAAAGGCCGCGTGTCGCCCTGCTCCTTGTGCATCCGGGATCAACTGCTGAGCCAGAATACATTTCAGGTTCAATGACAGATCAAACAAGAATTGCTCACGTCGCTCTTTCGCGACCAAGTGCAAAATTCGTTCAAGCGCCTGGTTCGCATTATTCGCGTGCAGGGTTGCCATACAAAGGTGACCGGTTTCGGCGAAATTCATCGCGTACTCCATGGTTTCCGGGGTACGGACCTCACCAATCAGGATCATATCCGGCGCCTGACGTAGCGAGTTTTTCAGCGCCACTTCATAGCTTTCGGTATCCAGCCCCACTTCACGCTGGGTCACAATACAGCGATCATGTTGATGAACAAATTCAATCGGATCTTCAACGGTCAGGATATGGCCGCTGGAGTTGTGATTACGAAACCCCGTCATCGCTGCCATTGAGGTTGATTTACCCGATCCGGTCGCCCCGACCACCAGCACCAGGCCACGCTTAGCCAACGCCATATTCTTCATATCGACCGGCAGGTTTAGCTCAGTCAGATCCGGGATCTCGGTCTCGATCCGGCGGACAACCATTCCCGGTAACTCTCGCTGCCAGAAAGCACTGACGCGAAAACGCAAATCCCCCCTGACTAACGCAAAGTTTGCTTCTCGGCTGGCAACAAACTCTTGGTATAATTCGCTATCCATCGCTTCATCAAATAACGCATCGACCCTGCTCCGTGTCAGTACCTCACCCAGCGCATGCAAGTTGCCATCAATACGCAACAGGCAGGGTGAATCTACCGTAATATACAGATCCGACGCTTTACGGCTCACGACTTCGTTGAGGATCTCTTGCAGCTTCATTCTCGTTCCTTCGTCACTTATTTCGTTTTCAGGCTAAATCGCGGTTGGTATTACATAATGGAAGTTGAGCCATCGACAATCCTGCGGCCTTCTTCAGATTCTACCATCCCCTGTGCCACCAGCATCTTAATGCTCTGCTCCATGGTTTGCATCCCCATCGCTGAGCCGGTCTGGATCATCGAATACATCTGCGCCACTTTATCCTCGCGGATCAGGTTTCGGATCGCCGGTGTCGCCATCATAACTTCATGGGCCGCTACCCGACCGCCACTGACACACTTAAGCAGGTTTTGTGACACCACGGTACGTAACGATTCTGACAGCATTGAGCGCACCATGGCTTTATCATTGCCCGGGAACACATCAATGATCCGGTCTACGGTTTTCGCCGCCGAGCTGGTGTGCAATGTGCCTAACACTAAGTGGCCGGTTTCCGCTGCCGTCAGAGCCAGGCTGATCGTTTCTTGATCCCGTAATTCCCCGACGACGATAACATCCGGATCTTCACGCAGTGATGAACGCAGCGCATTTTGGAAACTATGGGTATCACGGTGTACTTCACGCTGGTTGATCAAACTGCGTTTGCTGGCATGAATAAATTCCACCGGATCTTCAATCGTCAGAATATGACGGTTATAGTTTTCATTGATATAGTCTACCAATGCCGCAATGGTGGTCGATTTACCCGAGCCGGTCGCCCCGGTTACCAGTACTAAACCACGCTGACACTGGGCAACTTTATAGAACACCTCAGGGACATTGAGAGACTCTAAGGTTGGAATATTGACAGGGATGGTACGGAACACCGCGGCACTGCCGCGGGATTGATGGAAGGCGTTGACACGGAAGCGGCCAACATTCGGTAATTCAAACGAAAAATCAACTTCCAGCTTTTCTTCGTATTCACGGCGCTGTGCATCGTTCATAATGTCAAACACTAAACGATGTACATCAGAATGCTCTAAAGATGGCAAACTGAGTTTTCTTACATCACCGTCCACTCTGATCATTGGCGGAACACCTGCAGAAAGGTGCAGATCAGAGGCATTATGTTTTACACTAAAGTCCAGCAGTTCGGTGATATCCATAAATTTTCCCCACAGAATCAATTATGAGTAGTATCAAGCAAAATATTGAACAGGTCATCACTCAGATAACCACAGCGGCCGAAAAATGCGGTCGAGCGACAGATTCCGTGCAATTATTGGCGGTAAGTAAAACCAAACCGATAGCAGCAATCGACGAAGCGATCGCTGCCGGCCACCGCGCATTTGGTGAAAACTACGTGCAGGAAGGGGTCGAAAAGGTGCAGCATTTTGCCAAGAGCCCCCACGCAGGCCAGCTCGTCTGGCACTTTATTGGTCCTATTCAGTCCAATAAAACCCGTTTAATCGCCGAGCATTTTGACTGGGTACACTCTATTGATCGCGCTAAAATAGCCCGTCGCCTGAGTGAACAACGCCCAACCGAGCTACCGCCGTTGAATGTACTGTTGCAGGTCAATACCAGCGATGAGAAAAGTAAATCAGGGGTTAGCTTTAGCGAATTACCGGCATTGGCTGACGAAATTTCCAGTATGCCAAATCTGGTTCTGCGCGGCCTGATGTCAATTCCACAGCAAGCCGATAGCTATGACAGCCAATATGCCGCCTTTAAGTTACTGGCTGATGCTCAGCAGCAACTGCAAGCCGAACATCCGCAACTCGATACCCTGTCGATGGGGATGAGTGGCGACATGGAAGCCGCTATTGCCGCTGGCAGCACGATTGTCCGTATTGGTACGGCAATTTTTGGCGCCCGGGATTACACGTAGAAGGAACGAGTAACTAGAAACTAGGAACTCGAAACTAGAGGCTAGAAACTCGCCCCTCTCTACTTACTAATAAGGATTTTACATGGAACAACGTTCTATCACTTTCATTGGTGCGGGCAACATGGCGCGATCCATCATCGCCGGTTTAGTCGCCAGCGGTTATGCCGCCGACAAAATCACCGCCACTGCGCCCAGTGCTGCGCGCCGGGAACCTCTGGCTCGTGATTACGGCATTCATACCGACTCCGATAACCTCCGCGCTGCCGGGCAAGCCGATGTCATTGTACTTGCCGTTAAGCCGCAGTTAATGGAAAACGTATGTAATGAACTGCAGGGCATTAACTTTGCTGGCAAGCTGGTGATTTCAATTGCCGCCGGGATCTCAGTTACCCGTCTCAATGAGATGCTGAATACCGAGCTGAACCTGGTCCGGGTAATGCCCAACACGCCATCATTAATTGGTAAAGGTATGAGTGGCCTGTTTGCCCCACCGGCAGTGCAGGCTGAAGATAAAACCTTCGCCGAAAATCTGATGAAAGCCGTTGGTAAAGTATGCTGGGTTGAGCAGGAATCTGGGATTAACGGTATCATTGCCGCGGCAGGTAGTGCGCCGGCGTACTTCTTCTTATTCATGGAAGCCATGCAGGCAGAAGCGATTAAGCAAGGTTTTTCTCCTGATACCGCCCGTCAGTTGGTACAACAGTCGGCATTGGGTGCCGCTGAACTGGTGGTAGCGAACCCGGATACCGAGCTGGCAGCCCTGCGTGAGCAGGTAACATCAAAAGGCGGAACCACCGCTGAAGCACTACGCACATTTAACGAACATCAACTTAGTGATATCGTAGCAAAAGCAATGCGTGCTGCTGTATCTCGCGCTGAAGAAATGGAAAATTTGTTTTAAGGTTAATATATGAATTCTATTGGTTTTTTAGTAAGTACTGCATTCGATCTCTACATCATGATCGTATTGCTAAGAATTTGGCTCCAGTGGGCCCGTGCTGATTTCTACAATCCGTTTTCTCAATTTGTAGTAAAAGCCACCCAACCTATTGTTGGACCACTACGCCGTATGATCCCACCGATTGGCGGCTTAGATTTAGCGACGTTAATTTTCGCTTATCTGTTAAGCATGGGTAAGTTCTTAATACTGCAGTTAGTCATAAATGGTACGATCTCATTTAGCCCAGAATTCCTCTGGATTGGTGGTCTATCACTGCTGAAAGCCGCTGGCGGCCTACTGTTCTGGGTACTGTTGATCCGCGCCATTCTGAGCTGGGTAAGCCAGGGCCGCAGCCCTGTCGAATTCGTGATGCACCAGTTAACGGAACCAATGACAGCACCTATTCGTCGTATTATCCCTGCCATGGGTGGTCTTGATCTGAGTGTCTTAGTTCTGTTCATTGGCCTGCAATTCGCCAATTTCTTAATGGGTGATCTTATCGGTCCAATCTGGTTCCAGCTGTGAGCCAAACTGCCGCAGTAAGCCAGGCAGGCGATGATCTGGTGATCCGCCTGTACATTCAACCGAAAGCCAGCCGCGATCAGATCGTAGGCCTGCATGGTGATGAGCTGAAAGTTGCCATCACCGCTCCCCCGGTTGATGGCAAGGCGAATGCGCATTTAGTAAAATACCTAGCAAAACAGTTTCGGGTTGCCAAAGGGCAAGTCGTAATGGAAAAAGGCGAGCTGGGCCGTCACAAACAGGTTCGTATCGAAGCGCCACGAGAAATCCCGGCGGAGATCGCTGAGCTGCTCTAGCAACCTGCTTTAACGAACCACTGAACAGCGGAAATTAAGGGGCGAATTCATAACGATGGATTCGCCTCTATACTAATAGGAGCCGCTGTAATACCTACCGGGACAGAGTTATCTCATGATCTGGTAAGTATAAATAAGGAAAAAATCATGATTCGGATTCTATGTTTATTATCGGCAATGCTCTTTACGGCATTGCCAGCCCAGGCAGAACAATTAATAAATGTCGGTGATCTGGAAATCCATTACTCCAGCTTTCCTTCCACCTTCCTGACGCCTGACGTTGCCAATACCTATCGCATTAAGCGCAGCCGCTATTCCGCGGTTGTGAATGTTGCCGTACTGGACAAATCTCAGGAAGGTAAGCCAGCGGTTCAAGCTTTACTTTCAGGAAAAGCCCGCAACCTTCTCGGTACCGAGAAGAAACTTTCTTTTCGTGAGATCCGTGAAGGCAATGCCATTTACTATATTGCAGAGTTAAGCCACACCAACGAAGAACGCTTCAAGTTCATCATTGATGTAACCCAGAATGGGACTAACGGCCAAATCAATTTCGAGCAGACCTTCTTTGTCGACTAAATCATCTTTGTTACCAAGATAAGATCACCATTCCCAAAATAAGAACAGCTGCCAGAGGAGCCTCCGCTCCTCTTTCTTTTCCTGCTTTTACTTTTACTAGATAGCGCCTGCCGTTATCATATCGCCCCAGCTGAATATTCAGCCAGATTTCATTTTCCGAGGAACAGTAATGAGTAAACTAGTGCTAGCAACGGGTAACCAGGGCAAAGTAAAAGAAATGGCCAGCCTGCTTGCTGACTTTGGTTTTGATGTTGTCGCGCAAAGTGATTACCAGGTTTCTTCCGTCGCTGAAACCGGCACAACGTTTATTGAAAACGCCATCATCAAAGCACGCCATGCCGCCAAAGAAACAGGCTTACCTGCCATTGCTGACGATTCCGGCCTGGAAGTGGACTTCTTAAAAGGTGCACCGGGGATCTACTCTGCTCGCTACGCGGGCGAAAATGCGACTGATCAGCAGAACCTGGAAAAGCTACTGGCTGATATGGAAGGTGTACCGGCCGAGCAACGTACGGCGCGCTTTCACTGCGTGCTGGTCATGATGCGCCACGAGAACGATCCGACCCCACTGGTTTGCCACGGTAGCTGGGAAGGTAGCATTCTGACTGAGGCTCACGGTGAAAATGGCTTTGGTTATGATCCGGTATTCTGGGTCCCGGAAGATCAGTGCGCTTCTGCAGAGCTGGAATCGGTACGCAAGAAACAACTGTCACACCGCGGCAAAGCGCTGCAAAAGCTCTTTGCAGCCCTGAAGGACGCCTAATGTTAGTTCCACCACCGCTAAGCCTGTATGTTCACATCCCATGGTGTGTGCAGAAATGCCCGTATTGCGACTTTAACTCACATGCACTTAAAGCTGATATCCCGGAGCTCGACTATATCGATGCCCTGATCGACGATCTGGAGACAGATCTGGCGAAATATCAGCTGGAAAGTGGCAGTCGCCCGCTGCACTCAATCTTTATTGGTGGTGGTACGCCAAGCCTGATCTCCCCTGCCGAAATCGGACGCTTGCTAAAAGAAATTGAAGCGAGGATCCCGTTTAGCGGTGACATTGAAATCACCATGGAAGCAAACCCGGGCACGGTTGAAGCCGGCCGTTTCCAGGCTTATCAACAAGTCGGGGTTAATCGTATTTCGATCGGCGTGCAAAGCTTTCAGGATGAGAAACTGACTCGCCTTGGCCGTATTCATGGCAGCGATGAAGCGCGTAAAGCCGCACAACTGGCAACGGAAGCTGGCTTAAACAGTTTTAATATCGATCTGATGCACGGCTTACCGGATCAATCGATTGACGATGCCCTGTATGATCTTAAGCAGGCTATTGCACTCAACCCACCGCATTTATCCTGGTACCAGCTGACGATAGAGCCCAACACGTTATTCTATTCCAAGCCGCCGACATTGCCAGATGACGACAACTTATGGGATATCTTTGAGCAGGGCCATCAGATCCTGACTGAAGCCGGATATGTCCAATATGAAATTTCCGGCTACAGCAAACCCGGCTTACAGTGCCGCCACAACCTCAACTACTGGCGCTTTGGTGATTACCTCGGTATCGGCTGCGGTGCTCACGGTAAGATCAGCTTTACTGACGGCAACATCACCCGCACAGTGAAAGTGAAGCATCCGCGTGGCTACCTCAATCGGGATAAGCCTTATCTGGACAAAGAAGTTCAGGTCGAGACCCAAGAGCGGCCATTTGAGTTCTTCATGAACCGTTTCCGTCTATTAGAAGCTTGTCCCAAGCAGGATTATGTCGAGCGAACGGGCTTACCATTAGGATCTATTGAAACCGAGATTCAATGGGCTTTAGATAAGAACTATCTGACCGATAACGGCGAAGAGTGGCAGATCACCGAGCACGGTAAGCTGTTTCTCAATGATCTGTTAGCGATTTTTGTCGAGGAAGAGTAGACAAGTCAAGAGATTCGAGTGTCGAGTGTCGAGTGTCGAGTAGCATCCTCTCGAAACTCGTATCTCGAAACTTTATTCTCTATTTAATTTTTTCACGCGCATCCCCCAAGGCTAGCCGGGGCATACGCGAAAGACGATACCCCTAAAAGATCGAGCGTCCAATCCGCTCGGCAAGCAACTCTAATGCTGCCGTTCCTGCCAGTGAATTTCCGGAAGGATCCAGCTCCGGAGACCATACCGTAATGGTCATTTCTCCCGGCACGATCGCAACAATGCCACCACCCACACCAGATTTGCCTGGCATACCCACCCGGTAAGCAAACTCACCCGCTCCATCGTACAGACCGCAAGTTGCGAGCAATGCATTCATTTGCTTACTCTGAGTTTGGCTGATAATTGTTTTTTTTGCGTCTAAAGGAAGCCCTTTATTCGCTAAATAACTAAATGTACGCGCCAAATCGACACAACTCATTCTGAGTGCGCAATAACTGAAGTAATTGGTCAGCACCGGCATCACTTCATTGTCGAAGTTACCGAATGAACGCATCAAATAAGCAATCGAGGCATTGCGATCACTGTGCTGCATCTCCGATGCGGCAACCGCTTTGTCATAGACGATATGCGGATTACAGGCCAGTTCACGGACCAATTCCAGCATCCGGTATTGCGGCGCTGATAAACGGCTATGCAGCAAATCCGACACCACTAAAGCACCGGCGTTAATGAATGGATTACGCGGAATACCATTTTCCAGTTCGAGTTGGATCATCGAGTTAAACGCATGGCCTGACGGCTCTTTGCCCACACGACGCCAAATTTCATCCGGCTCATACAAGGTCAGCGCCAGCGTCAGCGCCATTACCTTAGAGATAGACTGAATAGAGAAACCTTCCTGACTGTCACCCGCCTGAATAACTTCCCCGTCGTTATAACAAACCGCAATACCCAGCTTGTGCGCTGGCACATCGTTCAGTGCGGGAATGTAATCAGCGACTTTACCCTGACCAATTAACGGTCTGACTTCATCTAGAATGTCAGCGAGCAGCTGTTCAGTAGGCTTCATTCTTCTTCTCCAGGGGGCAAAAAAGCCAACACAACGGTTGGCTTTAGAGGCATGATCCAATCATCACTATTCGGCGATCATTCTCACCATTTAGTTACTTATGCTTATTATCTCAAAGCGAATAACAAAGCGATGAAAACTATTCAGTTCGGGCGTATTTCATGTCCCATACACCATGACCTAAACGGTGGCCACGCGCTTCAAATTTAGTTAACGGGCGATCTTCCGGACGTGCAATGTAGTCACCGTCAGTCGCCGTATTCTGGTAACCTGGTGCGGCATTCATCACTTCAACCATGTGCTCTGCGTAGTTTTCCCAATCAGTAGCCATGTGGAAGATACCACCGATTTTCAGTTTTTTACGTAACATTTCAGCAAATGCAGGCTGTACGATACGACGTTTGTGGTGACGAGCTTTATGCCATGGGTCAGGGAAAAATAACTGTACCGTATCCAGGCTGCCATCCGGGATCATATAATCGAAAACTTCTACGGCATCGTGGCACATTACGCGTAAGTTTGTCAGCTCAGCGTCCCCGGCAGCCATCAGACATGCACCCACACCCGGGCTATGTACTTCGATGCCGATAAAGTCCTTCTCCGGGGCATTTTTTGCCATTTCGACAAACGATGCGCCCATGCCAAAACCGATTTCCAGCACCACAGGTGCCTCACGGTGATAGACTTCTTTCCAGTCCAGCATTTGCTGAGCGAAATCGATACCCATTGTCGGCCAATTGTTTTCCATGGCCGTCTCCTGGCCCTTGGTTAAACGACCTTCACGACGTACAAAGCTGCGGATCTTACGTACCAGTTTGCCGTCTTCGGTAAATTCAGACACTGTTACGTCGCCTGAGGTCTTTGAAACTTCGCTCATGATTAATACCTAAAACTGAAAATGAATAAAAACTAAGCGCTGGCATTATCCAAAGTTATGGCTTAAGTGCAAGCATATATAACCAAACCACTTCAAAATGCCGAGGTCAGCGAGAGTTGCAGAGGTTTGGGTATAGATTGCGACAAGGGGCCGTTTATGATGCAATCACGCCAAATAATTATAATCGTGCGGTCCCACCGCCACTAAAATCAGCCGAGTGAGTTAATTCTGTGAGTACTACTTTTTCTGATGCCATTTTAGCGTGGTATGACAAATTTGGTCGTAAGACCCTGCCCTGGCAACAAAATAAAACACCCTATAAAGTATGGCTATCCGAAATCATGCTGCAACAGACCCAAGTGGCCACGGTTATTCCCTATTTTGAACGTTTTATCGCGCGCTTCCCCACCGTTGAAGCATTAGCGGCAGCTGAGCAGGACGAGGTGCTTCACCTCTGGACCGGGCTGGGTTATTACGCCCGTGCGCGTAATTTACATAAAGCCGCTCAATTGATTGTATCTGAACATCACGGTGAATTTCCTGCCGACATCGTTGAGGTTCAGGCCTTACCCGGTATTGGCCGCTCAACAGCAGGCGCCGTATTATCACTGTCTCTCAAACAGCATCATGCGATTTTAGATGGTAACGTGAAACGGACACTGGCCCGTTGCTATGCCGTAGAAGGCTGGCCGGGCAAGAAACCGGTTGAAAATACCTTGTGGGAGATTGCCGAAGCGAACACACCTGCAACCGGTGTCGAACGCTACAACCAAGCCATGATGGATATGGGGGCAATGATCTGCACCCGCAGTAAACCGAAATGCGAGCTGTGCCCGGTAGCCAAACAATGTGAAGCGAAAGCACAAGATCGCCAGAGCGACTTCCCGGGTAAGAAACCAAAGAAAACCATGCCCGAGAAACAAGCCTGGTTCGCGATTTTACAACATGGTGAAGAAGTCTGGCTTGAGCAACGTCCGCCGGCAGGGATCTGGGGAGGATTGTGGTGTTTCCCGCAAAACGACACCGATGATCTGGCCCCGCTACTGGAACAGCGCTTCGGCTCTGCCCCTGTTAATATCACCGAAACCGAGCAGTTACATGCCTTCCGCCATACATTCAGCCACTATCATCTCGATATCGTCCCGATCAGGATGCAGCTGGCAGCCCCCGTTAATGTTGTTCAGGAAGGGGGAAACGGACAATGGTACAACTTAAATGAGCCGCCTAAAGTCGGTTTAGCTGCACCGGTACAACAGATCTTAGAAAGTCTGCGTTATGAGCTGAACGCAGCCTTGTCCTAGAATGCCATATATCTAGAAGCAACGGCAACACTCTGGTATAACTAGCAGCATACTCATTAAGGTCATGATTAAGGAGCCACTCAATGAGCCGTACTGTTTTTTGTACCCGTCTGAAAAAAGATGCGGAAGGTTTAGATTTCCAACTTTACCCCGGCGATCTGGGAAAGCGCATTTTTGACAATATTTCGAAAGAGGCCTGGGCTGAGTGGCAAAGCAAGCAAACCATGCTGATCAATGAGAAAAAGCTGAATATGATGAACACAGAACATCGCCAGCTACTTGAAACTGAAATGGTTAACTACCTGTTTGAAGGCCAGGACGTGGTGATCGACGGTTATACCCCGCCAAGCGAATAACCCCTCACTTAACATTCCTAACATTCCAATCGGTATAGCATCACGGTTTGTCGATATTTAGCGGTTAAAAAGCTTACCGGGAGTGACAGAAAATGACATCATTGATGACCAATCAATGATGTCTTTTTTTTACCTGTCAAATTTATGAAAAAACGCTTTTTTATCTTATTTTCTTTAATTCTGCTAAACGGATGCAGCCGTGAATTAGTCGAAAAAATGTATGACGTCGACTACGGAACAACCAACCGTTTTGCCAAAAACCTTGCACCGCTGCCGGGGCAATTTACCAAAGATGCCGCTGCGCTTAACCGTTTGCTCAGCTCCTTTAACGGTAAAGTCAAAAGGTATTGGGGTGACGATGATGCCCTAATGGCCAGCAAGCGCCAGTATGTAAAATACACCGATGGTTATCAAAGCCGTACCCATGTCGACTTTGAACGCGGGGTGGTTATCGTCGAAACTGTTGCCAAAACCGAGCCGGAGAAACATTTAAGAGAAGCGATCACTACCACGTTACTCACCCCCGACAACCCCGCCGGCGTCGATCTCTACTCAGATTTAGCCATTGAACTGAGGGGGAAACCTTTCCTCTATGGCCAGGTTTTAGATCAGGAAGGCAAACCGATTGAGTGGTCGTGGCGGGCGAATCAATTTGCCGAGTACCTGGTCGACAGCCAACTGAAAAAGAAGAAGATCCGTTACCAGCAGGCTTATTATGTTGAGATCCCGATGGTGGCCGATCACGTCAATAAACGACGCTATAAATATGCCAGCATTGTACGAGATGCTTCGCGTCGTTATGGCATTAAAGAAGATCTCATCTACGCCATCATTAAAACAGAAAGCAGTTTTAACCCCTATGCCGTCAGCCGGGCCAATGCGTACGGCCTGATGCAGGTGGTTCCGAAAACTGCCGGCGCCGATGTATTCAAATTAGTCAAAAAGAAATCAGGCACGCCATCTCCTGAGTATCTATTTGATCCGGCGAGTAATATTGATACTGGCACAGCCTATTTTTACATATTGCGCAACCGCTACCTGAAGGATGTACAAAATCCGTTATCACTGCACTACAGTATGATCTCGGCCTACAACGGAGGCACCGGAGGGGTCTTGAATACTTTCGATCGTGATAGAAAGCGGGCAATGCGTGACTTAAACAACTTACAGCCAAACCAAGTTTACTGGGCATTAACCAATAAACACCCAAAAGCAGAAGCGAGGCGCTACCTGCAAAAAGTCACCAACTATCAAAAAGAATTTAATCAGGGAAATATCTAGCCTGAAGCTGCCGTTGAGTGGTGATTTCATCACCGCTCAACCATCAAATAACCAAAGCTCTCGCTACGAGTGAACAAAAAGCGAGCAAGCGAACTATTTCCGCACTTTTTCTCGAAAAATAAGTTGACGAAGCGACTGAAAACCCGTTTAATAGCGCTCCGTTGCCTCGATAGCTCAGTCGGTAGAGCAGAGGATTGAAAATCCTCGTGTCGGTGGTTCGATTCCGCCTCGAGGCACCATTACTTCTTTTAGCCTGTTCGTAAGAACACTTTTAGAAGACGGTGCAAGCAACGAAAAAACAATTCCCTTTTAGTTCAGTTGGTAGAACGCCGGACTGTTAATCCGTATGTCGCTGGTTCAAGTCCAGCAAAGGGAGCCAATTCGTCTTTAAGCGTAAGCTTGAAGACAAAAAAAATTAGTGTGCCGACTTAGCTCAGTAGGTAGAGCAACTGACTTGTAATCAGTAGGTCACCAGTTCGACTCCGGTAGTCGGCACCATTTTTTAGCRATTGTTGYSAAYAGCARCATTGCAAGAGTAGAAAGCCTTAACACCTTTTTACTTTTGCCTCGATAGCTCAGTCGGTAGAGCAGAGGATTGAAAATCCTCGTGTCGGTGGTTCGATTCCGCCTCGAGGCACCAYATTAAAAGAGYCGAGATTAAAGGTTCGAGAATCGAGTTCTAGAAACTCTCTACTCGTCTCTTAGGAATAATTCCCTTTTAGTTCAGTTGGTAGAACGCCGGACTGTTAATCCGTATGTCGCTGGTTCAAGTCCAGCAAAGGGAGCCAAACACTGAAAGCCTCATCTTCGGATGAGGCTTTTTTTGTATCTGATGATTTCTTCACTTATGCCCTTCGCTGTAATACCAATCATTCCACTCTCGGATTTTGTTCTTTTTTACGTTTTTTCGACTAAATTTAGAGAGTACCTGTCATTAGGAAGATCAGACTCAAGGAAGAATAGATGATCACGTTGTTTGGTTACCCTCGCTCCCGTTCATTGCGTGTCTCCTGGCTGTTAGAAGAATTAGGGCTGGAATGGCACTACCACTTAGTTGACCTGGCCAAAGGTGAACATAAATCATCAAGCTACCTCACCTTATGCCCGCAAGGCAAAGTACCGACATTAAAAGATGGCGAAATCATCATCTGTGAGTCTTCCGCCATTTGCCTCTATCTTGCCGAAAGATATAACCGTCACTGGTTGCCGGAACCCGGCGGTGCCGAAGCCGCCCTGCACCATCAATGGGTGAGTTTTATTACCACCGAATTGGAACAACCTTTGTGGAGTATGGGAAAACATAAATTTGCCCTGCCTGAACAAATCCGTCTGCCGGAAATGCTCGCCGTCGCAAACTGGGAATTTAAAAAAGCCGCTCAAACCGCAGAGCGTTGGCTGCCGGTTTCTGACTATCTGTTAGGAAAATCACCATCTGTCGCTGATATTCTCTTGGCCCACACCTTAAACTGGGCCGTCAAATTTGAACAAAAACTCCCGCCCGGATTAGAAAAATATCGCCAGAACCTCAGTAAACGCCCCGCTTTAATGCGCGCTTTAAATCAGGAGCTATTTGCTTTAGCCGAGAATTGAGAAACGTTACCGTGCCTTAATTAGTGCGGAAAGGTTCAAAATACAACCAATCCGCACAAAAAATCAAAGGTCGCGCCTCATTTCACAAAAAACCGTTGACGAAACAGCTGAAAACCTTTTAAATGCGCCCCGTTGCCTCGATAGCTCAGTCGGTAGAGCAGAGGATTGAAAATCCTCGTGTCGGTGGTTCGATTCCGCCTCGAGGCACCATGATTTTAAAGTGATTGATTTTATTACTGCTTGTCAGTTATTCATCAGTCACTAGCTGGGCAGGGTTAGTCCCCCCGGGCAACAAATTAAAGTGTGCCGACTTAGCTCAGTAGGTAGAGCAACTGACTTGTAATCAGTAGGTCACCAGTTCGACTCCGGTAGTCGGCACCATTTTTTAGCRATTGTTGYSAAYAGCARCATTGCAAGAGTAGAAAGCCTTAACACCTTTTTACTTTTGCCTCGATAGCTCAGTCGGTAGAGCAGAGGATTGAAAATCCTCGTGTCGGTGGTTCGATTCCGCCTCGAGGCACCATATTAAAAGAGCCGAGATTAAAGGTTCGAGAATCGAGTTCTAGAAACTCGAAACTCTCTACTCGTCTCTTAGGAATAATTCCCTTTTAGTTCAGTTGGT